>JALRDR010000454.1 GCA_023262145.1 Planctomycetaceae bacterium
CCGCGGGTGATGGCAACACGATCCTAGCAAACGAGCCGCGAGGAACGATTGCCACTCTGCGGGAATTTTCCGCGCGGATTTCGGAGTTCTGCTGCGGTGGTGCTGCAGACTCTCATCGCTGCAGACGGGTTAAGCCTGCCATTTCCAGTCAGATCGGCCACGCATGTTCTGAATACACTCAGCAGGCCACTTTCCGGCAAGCAGTTGCAGGATGATGTCTGCACCCATTTCCCACGTTGCATCGTGCGACTCATTGTCCAGACCGGCAACATGGCCACTCACCATCACATTTGGCATCTGCAGCAGAGGGCTGGATACCGGCAGCGGTTCTGTCTCAAAGACATCCAGACCGGCTGCACGGACCCTGCCGGACTGCAGCGCCGCAATCAGAGCCGGCTCATCGATCAGCGGACCACGAGCAGTGTTGATGATGACAACACCGTCCTTCATTGTCTGAATACTGTTTTCATTGATCAGATGACGTGTCTCTGCCGACATGGGCAGATGCAGAGAAATGAAATCTGATTCTCGAAACAGGTCTTCCAGTGAGCGCATCGGAATCCTGTGCTCCGCGCAGAACTGCTGGGGTGGAAATGGATCATAGGCAACAACGTTCATTCCCAGGCCGAGTCCACGAACTGCAGTTGCCTGTCCGATCCGTCCCAGTCCGACCAGCCCCAGAGTCCGGCCCCAGACGCGGGGCAGGGGATTGCGATTCCATTCACCTCGTCGTGCTTCCTGATCCAGCGCGGGAAATCCTCGCCCCAGAGCCATCAGCATGGCAATTGCATGCTCGGCTACTGAATGGTGATTACAGCCGGGCGTCGTGGCCACAACGACGTCATGCTGATCGCAGGCCGGGACGTTAATTGCGTCAAAGCCAACTCCTGCACGGGCCAGAACGCGCAGCCGGGGACTGTTCCGAATCACTTCTTCAGGGTAGGGTTCGGAACCAGCGATGATGGCGTCATAGTCGGCGATCGCCTGAGTCAGCACATTGGCATTCCACAAATCGAGGGAACGATCGACGACAACGCAGTCATGCCCGGCCGACTGCAGCAGATCGAAATGTGGTCCACTTTCGGCATTCAGTGCCGTGCACAAAACTCTTACCATCTTTGTTTTCTCCGGGAGTGGTGCCCACGATGACGGTATCGTCGGCCGGCTGAATCGGGGTGATTTCGGGGGCAGTTCAGCGTGATCGACGGCCCCTTTTGGCGAAACAGCCCCGTAAACGCTTCGCCATCTGCCTCCATGGGAAACAGCAATGCGGAAACTAACAGTCGGCCTGAACGGCGGCAAACAGATCATACTCCGGATCGGGGACGAATCCCGCTGCGGGGAATCGGCATGGATCGGCATGAGCACGGATTCGGACATACAGTGTTCAGTTGCCACGGCCATCCTGCGTCTTTTTAGCGGCTGGCTGAGTTGTTTGCAGCAGCTTGCGGATGGAAGCGAACTCTGGCTGCCATTCGATTTCGCAGATGAACGGACGGGCTGGCTGTGCATTCGCAGAGACGGCAGAACAGCCGCCGTCGTGGCAGGAACTGCGGACGTGGAGGGCTGGGAGATCAGTCTGGACGACTATGGTCGACGAATGCCCAGGGGGTTTCGCCCGGATGAGCCGCTGCACATTCAGGAATTCTATCTGCCGCGACTGCTGTCGGATCTGCGTTTTTCTCTGCAGCAACTGGAGCAGGCAGATCAGGATTCCGGTGCGGACGGTTTTTGCCGGTGAGTCGTGCGGATAGGATACAGTCAGCCGCAGCGAGGCCCCATCACAGGGCAGTGACGGCGATATCAGCTTCTTTCAGATCGGACATTCAGATGCGGCCATGGATTCTCGCCGAGACAAATTTTCACGTTGTGAAGTCCTGCGACTATCGCGTTGCAGTGCTTCCGATGGGGGCCACTGAGCCCCACAATCTGCACCTGCCTTATGGAACGGATACTTTCGAAGCGGAAGCAATTGCCGGGCGCGCCTGTGAAGCTGCGTGGAATCAGGGTGCCAGGGTTGTGATGCTCCCTGCCATTCCGTACGGCACGGAAACGAATCAGAACCAGTGCCGGCTGTCAATGAATCTGAATCCATCAACGCTCGGGCTTGTCATCCGTGATCTGATGGAATCACTGGAAGGACACGGAATTCAGAAACTTCTGATTCTGAACAGCCACGGGGGCAATGAATTCAAGCCACTGCTGCGAGAACTGCACGACAAGTCGACGGTCAGGCTGTTTCTTTGTGACTGGTTTCGGGGGCTCGTCGGAGATGTGAAGGGAGAGATCTTTGAACATCCCGATGATCATGCGGGAGAGATGGAAACATCGCTGGGACTGGCATTTTTTCCCGAACTGATCCGTCGCAATGAAGACGGCAGTCTGGCAGCGGACGATGGTGCGACCGCCGAAACTCGTTTTCCGGAAGTCAATCGGGGCTGGGTCTCAATCACTCGGCCATGGCATCTGCTCACCACAAACACCGGCTCGGGCTACCCGCATTGTGCATCTGCAGAAAAGGGAAAGCAGTTGATGCAGATCATGGTCGAACGTCTGTCCAGCTTCCTGGTAGCTCTGGCAGAAAGTGAACTGGATGAGCAGTTTCCGTTCTGACATGCTGAAGTATGCCTGACTGTCAGCCAATCACCTTTGTTTTGAAGAATCCGTTCGTGTTTTCAACGGACAAGAAGTTCTGGAGCTGAATGATGTCTGAGATTGATGTCTACAAGGAATGGCTGGGAATCCCTGAGGGCGATCGTCCACCGGATCATTACACGCTGCTGCGGCTCGTGACGTTTGAAGACGACATCGAGCGGATCCGTGCGAACTATCGCAAGCTGAATGCCCATGTTCGAAAGTACGCGACGGGAAAGTATCTGCTGCAATCACAGGAACTGCTGAATGAGCTGGCCAAGGCGATGCTCTGCCTGACAGATCCAGCCGCCAAGGAAGAGTACGACGTCAGCATGGGACGGGAAACGGGTGGGGGGGCCGACGGTAGTAAGCCCGCAACCGTACTCGAATTCCTCGCTGCCAGACAGCTGATTTCTCGCGCTCAGATTCGTGAAGTGGAGCAATTTGCCGATGCCCGCGGTTTGTCTCACCGTGATGCCGTGGTGCAGATGAAACTGGTGGAGCCGCTCGAAGCCTGCCAGGCACTCGCATCCGAACTGCGGAGATCATGGGTGGAACTGGAAGAGATGCTTCCGGACGACAGTGTTCTGGACATGATCCCGCGACGCGTGGTGAAGAAACATTCCTGTCTGCCATTGTTCGAGGATCGTGGCTATCTGCTGGTTGCCTGCTCCGATGAACCTTCTCTGGAACTGGAAGAAGAGATCCGACTGCGCTGCTCCATGCCTATGCGAGCGGTACTGGCATTACCGCGATCGATCAATCAGGCGATCGCGAAGTACTATGCTCCAGGTCAGCGGGATGAATCGGCTGCCGTCACGCAGGAAGCTCCTGCGGCAGAATCGCGATCTGCTCAGAAATCGGCAGCCAGAGCCAGGCCAAAGGCACAAGGACCGGCATCAGCACTGACGGATGAACAAAAGCGAGAACGTTTCCTGATCACCCTGATCGTCAGCTGCTGGTCGATGATCGGAACGGTAGCAGGAAGCTACTTCGTCACGGGGCAGGTCTCGATCACCTACGCACTGCTGGGCGTTCTTATTGGTGGAGCAATGTTCGGACTGCTCCGGGCCGTCTGGTCAAGGTAAGATTGCCTGTGTTCGGGCTGCAAGCACAAGCGATGTGCGCCTCATGTTCATTGTGTGGCCAGCAGTCGTGATTCGATCAGAATCCGGAAACGGGCGAGAATCCGGAGAATGAACCAGTGCCACCGATCGGCTGTTGTGAGATTCCGGAAAAGCCGGACCCGTAGATATCAATCGCATTCGGATCGGAGTTGTAGTAATTGCGATAGCTGCCGTACGGATCATTGGGATTATAGCCGCCGTCGACAGCATAGCTCTGCGACATCTGTTCGTATGCGTTGGCCATATCGTTCATTTCATTGTTCAGCGCACTGCAGACGGACGACAGTCCGGTAATGCAGCCGATGACAAGCACCGTGACAATGATCACGAGTTCAGCGGACAGAATAAACCCGTCATCCTCGCTCAGGAAGCGGCGGAATAAAGCAGTCATGGAACACCCTGTCAGAGCTCACAGCGGCATCCTGCCTGGAATGATGTGCAGGCGCAACGCCTGCGGTCAGGTGAACAACACCTGGAATGAATCTCGGACGATTCGGTGTGGAAATCGCGTCTCGTCCGGGCGAACATCTGCCTGAGCTGCATACAGCGGCCGAATCAGCCGGTTATAGGGGGCTTGAGCAGAATACCTGCGATAACCGATGCTTCGACTGAGTGCTTTACAGCGACTGCGATCAGGCGGCTTCCTGTTCTTTCTCCACCGCAGCCGGTCCGATGGACCTTGCGCCGTCCTTGTGTCTGGCTTTCAGGTCGAATAATCCAAAGATCTCTGCCGCATTCAGACTGAGCGAACGGCATGGTTCTTCGGAACCACCACCAAGCACTGCTTCAAACAATTCTCGTTTTTCCCGCAGTACCCGGTCGATTCGTTCCTCAATCGTATTGCTGGAGATGAATCGCGTGACGATGACCGGATTGCGTACACCGATGCGATGTGCGCGGTTGATCGCCTGATCTTCAATGGCCGGATTCCACCAGCGATCAAACAGGAAAACATAGCCTGCAAACTGCAGGTTCAGACCAACAGCACCCGTTCCATAGCTCATCAGCAGAATATGAGCATCAGGGTCTTCCTTGAACTTCGCCAGAATGGGTTCACGGCGTTTTACAGGAACCCCGCCGTGATAAATAAGCGGATTGAACTGCTTCAGTCGCGGCTCCAGCCAGTCGATCGTTTTCGTCCACTGGCTGAACAGGATTGCCTTTCCACCACTGGCGGCAATTTCTTCCATGTCCGCGACCAGCCGCTCCAGCTTGGCACTTTCGCCGGTCAGTGGGTCATAGTTTGTGATCTGCTTGAGTCTGAGTACGAGTTCAAACACGTGCTGTACACTGATGGAATCGCCCAGTTCATTGAGCTGGATGACACCTTCCTTTTCGGCGATGCGATAGGCGGCTTCCTGAGCACTGGTGAGAGGCAGTTCCGCGTCACGATCAATTCGCGGGGGCATATCCTGCATCACCAGATCCTTTGTTCGGCGCAGAATATACTTGCCGGCAAGACGGGAGAGCTGCCTCATATCGGGACATCCATGCGGCGGAACCACCTGCATGAATTCAAATAACGCCCCCAGTTCCTCCGGACGATTCTCA
>JALRDR010000506.1 GCA_023262145.1 Planctomycetaceae bacterium
CTGAGCTCCAGCAGACTGATATCCGTAACGATCCCGAACGCCTGCTCAATCAGTGGCAGACTTCCGGCAACGAGGAAGCAGGCAAACAATGAGTACCCGGAAAATCGCAGAGCCGAAAACAGCAGCAGCTTCTGATCCGCGAGGGATAGCAGTCCCTCAAACTGCACCCAGCTGACAGCCAGATGGATCACCATCGCACCAATGGAGATGATGAGGCCGGCCCGAATCATCACCAGTCGCGAATTGATCCTGCGCAACGGCTGCAGAGAAAGTACACACACCAGCAGCAGGGTAAGCAGATGACCGGTGCTGCACACGGTCGCCACAGAAACCAGCGTCGGCAGTGTAAATGCCGTAAGCAGTGCCACCGCCTGTCCGTGTACAATCGTGGCCACCATCACCGCAGCAAGCAACGGGATGATCTCCGCCCGCAAAGGATCGTCACTGGCAAGACAGGCAACAAAAACCACGCCACAGCACATCAGTACGTAAACCAGCAGCTTCGATCCGTCGAAGAGCAGTGTCGGAGCTGAGTGCTGCAGCACTTTTCCTGCCAGGATCACGACCGCAATCAGACAGATGAACCAGCCAGCCTGTCGTGGCAGCCGGTCGAGCAACGAAAGCTCCGACTCATACTTCAGACTCTCCTCACGCAGTACCTGCTGATCCTGCGGGGTAATTCGACTGCCGGGTGGAACCAGCGTCAACAACTCGTCATACGTATTGTAGGCTGGCTCCGTCGCGTCCATGCGTTCCTGGCGAGCAGCCAGCGTAGCTCTCGCATCAACTTCCAGCTGACCGGAAAGATGCTGCGTCAGCCAGGCATTGATCTGCTCCTTCATGACAGCAAGCAGAGGAACACCAAGCCATCTGCCACCGAGGCGACCGGTATCCAGCAGCTGATCCGAAATCAGAACATCAGCCAGAATTCCCTCGTGCACAATACTCCCGCTGGAATCAATGACCCGAATCGGAGAATCCCCCGTCAGATCAGCAGCGTCGCTGAAGCCCGGCTGAGACTGCAGACCAGCCAGATTACACAGGCCCAGTCGTGTCAGATCCTCAGTCAGCAGGACGAAATCCTCGATCATCTTCTCAATACGATCGCTGCTGGATTCATCAGGACTGCTGAGATGATTGCGGATCACCACGAAACTGGTGTCGTCAAGCCCCTCTGCGTCAGCCCCGGAAATCAGCCCGAATCCACTGACTGTCGCCTGCGATACTTCGCCGATGTCACTGCTGTTGGCGACCTCTTGCAGATCGTTCCGCAACTCTGCGATGAGCAGATCAAGGCTGAAATCCGTCTGTTTCAGTACCAGCGGGGCCTGCCGACCAGCCTGCTCACGGTCTCTTCGACTCTGCTCTTCATTGACAACCTGAAAACTGACCCGCGCCAGAATACCACGGGAAACATAATCCCACTGCCGCAGGGATAATCCTGGAGCCCCCAGCTGAGTCGCCAGCTGCAGACCAATGACCGCCAGAACTCCGACCAGCACCAGCGAGAATGACTGGTAATCACGCAGTCTGCGGAACAGCCGATCTGCCGAACTTGACGATGGCCGGAAGACGCGCGGCTGCCGGGATCGACGCGTGCCAAAAAATGACATCAGCAGCCCCCCTGATTCTCTGATCTGAATTCAGGGTGCGTCGCTGCAGGGACAGTCCCTTTACCATGGCGCAGGCAGCCACAATTGCCAGGCATCCCTGCCGCTTGCCACAGTAGTGTTGTTGGAGGTCTGCAGGACCCTTTTGTATTCATTGATTCGATGAGTAGCCGGAGCAGCGACCGGCGCGCGTCCGGGATCAGGAGTCCCCAGGTGCTGAAAACTGGTCAGCATTACCGGTCGTCTCATACGCTGAAACGATCTCCCGAACCAGACGGTGTCTGACAATATCCTGACCGCTAAGGCCCACGCTGGCAACTCCGGAGACTGCTGAAAGTCGTCGAATGGCATCTCCGAAGCCGGATCTGACGCCACGATCAAGGTCATTCTGCGTGGAATCACCAGTCACGACAATGCGTGAATTCTGCCCCATACGCGTGAGAAACATCTTCATCTGCGTAACCGTTGTGTTCTGAGCTTCATCCAGAATCATGAATGTGTCATTCAGAGTACGTCCGCGCATGAACGCCAGCGGCAGAATTTCAATCACATCGTTGGACATGAGTCGACGGACCTGCTCATAGTCCACCATGTCGTGCAGCGCATCCAGAAGAGGCCGCACAAACGGATTGACCTTGGCAAACAGATCGCCGGGCAGAAATCCCAGTTTCTCCCCCGCCTCAACAGCAGGACGCACAAGCACAATCTTGCGAACTGTCTCAGCTCGCAAGGCAACCAGAGCTGATGCCACTGCCAGATACGTTTTACCGGACCCCGCCGGACCATCGCAGAACACCAGGTCGTTCTTCTGCATCGCCTCCATGTAGGTCTTCTGCCCCGGAGTCATGGGACGAATTGCCCCCACACGGTCACGACCGCCACGCAGCCCCGTAAAGCCACTCTGACCACGCACAGCTGATGGCTCGGCCGCTTCACGGGCTGCCTGCCGCGGCAGCTCACGATAATCGGCGGGCGAGGATTCAACCGCGCGTTGCGGAAGTTCCGCCACCCCGACGCCGGGATTCTCACTCAGTTCCTGTCTCCAGCGAAGCAGGAGCTCCAGCGCGTGGCGAACCGAATCGTCCTCTCCCCGAATCCGCACCTGGTTTCCCCGCAGCACCACCTGGGCGCCCGTTTGTTCGCGAAGTCGGCGCAGGTTCTCATCCCGAGCACCAAACAGCATGCGTGCTTCTTCATGGTGGTCCAGCTCAATATACGATTCTGGCATTGGCCATTCCTGTGGACATCAAACCTGACTTTTTGCAGCGAAGCACCCGGGACGACACCAGACCGCTACCACCGCGGATCTGCTGCAGTGACCGCCGAGCGGTCTGTGGCGACTTTTGATTGTGGCCGCATGTGCGCCCGAATCTTAAACGTCAGCGTTGGGGGATTCATCTCAGATCGGCTGCGGCAACCGAATTCCTGTTCATCTGAAGCGACACCAGTCAGGAGTGGATGGATGCAGAATTCATCAGAATGTCCTCACAAATAAAAGAATCGTTGCGATTCGCAGCGATGTTTCCAGTTTGCTTCAACTCGCTGCTTCCGTTTTCATTGCTACATCCGGATACACCCCCGCGCGCCGAGACCGAGAATTATGGCCCGACGTGATTCTCCCGCATTTCCTGTGCTGCACACACTAGACTCCGGAAATCGACTCTTTCCCAGACAATGTCAGCTGACTTTGTCGACTTCAGGCTGGTTTTCATCATGTCTTCTGCAATTGATCCCCAGACACTGGCCTCCGTCAGCCATAAGTCCGCAGGTTCAGAGAAGTCCTCTGTTGCCGTCGGGCGTCAAACTGGTGCTTTCCAGCGAATCAGCGTCTATCCCGCAACAGCGACTGCCGTCTGTCTGTCCGGACTGACGCTGATATTCCTTGCCTTCATCAGACTCTGGCCGACTGACCTGTGGGACCACCTGAATTATGGTCGCCGCATCCTGGCAACCGGCGAACTATTCCGAACCGAACCATTGCTGCCCGCTTCCGAAGGCATGCCGATGGTAAATATTCCGTGGCTCAGTCAGGTGATTCTGGAATTGCTGCACACCCGCATTGGGCTCTCCGCCCTGCAGTTTGCTGCCGGTCTCTGCGGAGCCCTGTCGGCACTTCTGCTGGGACTTCGTGCCAGCCGCAGATCTCACTCCGCCGCTGCCGCTGCCATCGCAATGCTGGTGTTCTTTGTATTCAACCGCGAAGAACTGCAGATCATTCGTCCGCAACTGGCTGGTCTGCTGTGCTACAGCATCGTTCTCTGGTGGGTTTTCGGGAACGCACCGCATCGCAGACGCTGGTGGATCATTCTTCCGTTTGTTTTCGCTCTCTGGAGCAACCTGCATGGTTCATTCGTTGTCGGGCTGTTTGCCATGGCAACCGCCGCCGCTGGCCGTCTGATCGACTCACTGATCAGAACACGTTCACTTGTTCGTTCTCTGCGAGACCGCAGTCTTGTTCGCACCATTCTGCTCACCCAGCTCTGTGCTTCCGCCGCTCTGCTCAATCCATGGGGGCCGGCTGTCTACACGGAAGTACTGAACTTCTCGTCGAATCCGAACCTGGCATTCATGTTTGAATGGGACGCACTCAGCATCCGTGGTGCTCGCGGGCAGGATGCGGCAGCAGTCCTCGCCCTGCTGTTCCTCGCAACCGCCGTCACGCCACGACGCATTCGTGCCATGGAAGTACTGCTGCTCGCCGTCACCGGATTTCAGGCAGCCTGGTCGGGGCGGATGCTGAACTGGTGGATCCCGCCGGCAGCGCTGTTTATTGCTGTTCACATTTCGGCAGCGCTTCGTCACCGACGAGGACGTCGCATCCGTAAGGCTGCCACACC
>JALRDR010000508.1 GCA_023262145.1 Planctomycetaceae bacterium
GGAAAGACGCAGAGGATTTCCGCAGGGATGGAAAAGCGAACTTGACCCTGTTTCAAAATTCGCCTTATAAACCCGGATTCCGACCGATGCAGCCCACTGCTCTTCGGCGGATTTTGCCACTGCAGAACTCGGCACGGATCTGCCGAACAGCCCGCCTTCAGACCGGAGGCAGACAGCAGTGCAGACCGCGAAATCTCTTTCAATGTGGTTCGGAGTGTTCGTCATGGAAGACGTCAGCAGCCCCGTCAGTGAACAGCAGCAGCCAGCAGCCCGTACGCGACGTGCAGGCATGTTGTTCCTCGGCACAATTGCAGTCCTGATTGTTTCCGGAGTCGGAATTCAGATCTGGCGGGCTAAGGATGGCAAGGCGGCCGAACGGACCTCTGCCATGGCCGAAACACACAGCTCCGCAGAAGTGCTCGCAGTAGCCTATGCTCGCGTCAACGGCGAATCGATCACCTTCGAGTCGCTGGCTCGCGAGTGTGTGGAACGGTTCGGTAAGGACGTGCTGGATGAAATGGTGAAACGGCTCATCATTCAGCAGGAATGTGCGAAAAACGGAATCACCGTTTCGACCAATGAGGTGGATCAGGAGATTCTGAAGATAGCCAAGGGTGTCGGGCTGGGACTGGAACAGTACTACAACGTGCTGGCAGAACAGAATCTGACACCGCTGCAGTATCGTCGGGATATTATCTGGCCCCTGCTGGCTCTGAAGAAACTGGCCGGGACGGATACGAACATTCGCATTACTCGCGAGATGATTCAGCAGGCCTACGAAGACAACTATGGACCGCGGGTGAAAGCGCGGATGATTCGCGTGGACAACATTCGGCGTGCGACGGAGATCTGGGAAAAAGCAAAGGCGAGTCCCGCAGAGTTCGACCGGCTGGCTCGAGATTTTTCCATGGAGCCGAACAGTCGCGCTCTGGGTGGCGTGATCCCGCCGATTCGGCGTCACTCCGGGGCACACCCGGAACTGCGGCGGGCCGCGTTTGCCATGAGCACTCCGGGAGAGATCTCCGGGGTGATTCAGGAAGGTGTAGGTCGCTACACAATTCTGCAGTTTGAAGACTACACAGAGCCGGTGGATCACAACATGGCGGATGTGGAAGCCGAACTGTATACCGACCTGCAGCAGCGGGAAGTCGAACGCATGGTGGGTGAAACGTTTGAACGGCTGAACAAGGCTGCTCGCGTGGATAACTTCATGACCGGCGAGTCACGCGGTCAGGCAGCGGAAACAAACGCTGCGGAAACACAGTCGGCAGCCGTTGACGAATCGCTGACAACGAACTGACGCCTGCTGCTCAATAAGAACAAGAAAGCCGACTGCTGTGTCAGTCGGCTTTTTTTATGGCTCGGGGCTGATGCTTCGGGCGGGCCCTGCACAGCTGCACGTGGATTCCGAAGCGTCGTGGAAGTCAGGTCCATACTCCATGCACCCTGTGCGCAGGTGTTGCTCATACGCAGCCCCCGGCGCACGGGGTTCTCGCAGGGTCTGAATCATGGTCATCCGGCTGCACGCCGTGAGCACGGTGTCTCCTGAGGGCAGGGTTCTGCGAAGCGGGAATTGGTTTTGTGGGAGTCGGTCTTCAGTTCATACAGACTTGCCACGAACGACGTTCGAGTAGCGGCGGGAATCCGGATGATCCTCTCTCCGCTGTCCTGCGCAGGAATGATTGAGCATGGTCTGGGTTTCCGGCCGCAGGTCTGACTGCTGGCCGACATGCCCCGTGTGTTTCGCCGTGCTCTTGTCGATTTCGTGGCGCAGAAAACTCTGGCTGGAGCATCAGTTCTTACAGCGAGGCGACTTGCTTTCTCGAACACACGTCGGAGGCGGACCGAGAGCAAACTGTCTGGTTATCCGGACACGTGCGACAAAAGTCGATTGCGTTTATGTTCAGATAAGGTGACGACCGGGGAGTTGTGTTCTGCAGCATGACCGGATCACTTCTGGGGCGGCGAGGAGCGTGTTGAAGTAAACCTTGCGGCGAGTTGACATCAAAAAAATCAGCGCAGACTGCCCTGACTTGCCCCCTTTCGTGAGTTTGGTGAGCAGTTCGCGCACCCTGGCTGCTCGCAGCAGATTCCAGCCCGCGATTTTCAGCAGGATGCTCGAACACACCGCCGGTCGACCGCGTACTCGCAGGCGGTCCAGTCCTGTCACGCGTTTCAGAATCGAGTTGGTCGATTCGATACCACCGCGGAGGCGATACTCCGTTTTGAACGAGTCCGTTTTCTCAGACGCTCGTCGCTGAGCAAGTCGCAGGTCCTTGCCGTACAGTCGCAGTTGGCACAACATCGGATCACGACGGATCGGGCACTGGCCCTGCAGCGAACACGTGGCACATGTGCTGCCCAGCATGAGCAACACGTGTTGATCTTCGTATTCCCGATAGTGAGCTCTGTGCAGTTCCAGACCCGCCGGGCAGTGCGTGAAGCGATTGCGTTGTGCGTCATCGCAGAAGTCCAGAATGGTCAACGACGGGCCAGAACCGCTCGTCCCTGTGGCCGACGCATTTGCAGCCGTCGAGCTCAGCTCCGGGGAAACCAGACCTGCGTCCTTTGAACTTTTTTCCTGCCCGCTGGTCGGGCTGATCAGTTTCATCACAGGATTCACAG
>JALRDR010000531.1 GCA_023262145.1 Planctomycetaceae bacterium
CAACCACTGCAGCATGCAGCCCTGCTGCCAGTTCCACGCCGTACTCTGCCCCAGCTCAGTCCAGCGATCATTGTCCTGCAGATCGACCATACCAATCCGGATTACATCGTCAGCAGCAGGCGAACGGTGCTCAAACGGCACCTGCATCCCGAGTACAAGACGGCCGCTCGGATCAAACTGCAGCTTGTCATAGTACCCGAACCAGTGATGGCGAGGCCCGCGGGTGATCGCTCGAGTCGGTGGACAGGCCTTCTGCGGGCCACCGGCCGGCACGCTTCCCAACGCAGTACCAGCCAGCACTGCCCCATACTGCAGCAGCCCCCGACGCGTTAACTGGGTTCTCATAGCTTTCCTCCGTTGAACGGTTGCGATGAGCACAACTCATGACGCCGCCGCAGACAACGAACAGAATTGCCGACTAATACGGCCGATCACCGGAGATCGCCACCCGATACATCTCGCGACGATGACCCGTGTAATCATTCAGAGCATAGTGCAGCACAGCCCGATTATCCCAGAATGCAACAGATCCGGGCGTCCAGCGAAAGCGACAGGTAAAGCGTTCATGGCTGGCGTGCTGGAACAGATAATTCAGCAACGGCGCACTCTCCTGCTCTGTCATATCCTTGAACCGAATCGTAAAGGTCTTGTTCACGAACAGCATCTTGCGGCCGGTCTCAGGATGCGTCCGAATCACCGGATGCTCCATCTCATCGTACGCCTTGTCACTCGTGTTCACTCGCATGTTCTTCCAGTTATCCTTCGAGCGACCCTCCGGTCCGAACGGTCCTCGGGCGGAATGCACCGCGATCATTCCGTCCAGCATGCGTTTCATCCCACTGGAAAGTGTGTCGTACGCCAGATACTGATTGGAAAACAACGTGTCACCACCAACTGGTGGAACATCATGTCCGTACAGGATGGAACCCATCGCCGGGCATTCCTGGTGAGTGACGTCAGCATGCCACGCCCCGCCAAAATTCAGCGTCGTCTCGTCGGCCTCACGCACCACGCGGATCACCTGCGGATAATCGGGCATCCCTTCCACGAAGTCGTGCGTCTCCAGCGGTCCAAAGCGTTCTCCGAAGGCAATCTGCTGCTCCAGAGTAAGCTTCTGATCACGAAAGAAGATCACCTGGTACTGCAGCAGTGCCTGACGGATTTCAGCGATTACATCGTCCGTCAGATGCTCGGACAGACGGACGCCGCTGATCTCAGCACCAAGAGCGCCGGCGATCGGTGAAGCAGTGATGGTGGATAATGCAGTAGCTGACATGTTCAGGTCTCTCCTGTAGCCGCGGCCTGGCCCGAGATGTGCCGCAAATCACTCGTAAGTCCGTTGAGCCAATTGCTTTTGCTGAATCAGTGGTAACGTGAATTTGTTCCGCCATCCCACATATCCGGATTTGTCCCCAGTGCCGATTTCAGATCATCCGTCGCAGCGTTCAGTGCTGCAATGGTGGCATCGTCCAGCGGTCGGTCAAGAAAACTGACGTTTTGCTGCAGCTGCTGTGCATTCCTCGCCCCGGCAATCACACTGACAATTCCACTTTGCTGAACAATCCACGCAAGTGAGACCTCCGCCATCGAACGCCCCAGCTGGCTGCAGATTGTCCGAATCCGCCCCAGGGTCTCAAACAGCAGCTCTTCACAGCCGTCTTCGCCATGTCGAGTCTGTGCCCGCGCTGAACTGAAATGACGCGATCGAGCCCGTCCGTCCGGTACCTCTGCAGCAGTTGTGTAATTATCTGCCAGAACTCCATGCATCAGTGGACTGTAAACAAGTACACCGATCTGGTCCTGAACGCACTTCGGCAGAATCTGATCTTCGATCATGCGCCAGACCAGATTATAAGGCAGCTGGTTCGACAGTGGCTGCGATGTCTGCTGGATTGCAGCCATGTCAGCCACGCCCGCGTTGCAGACGCCGATATGCCGCACTTTTCCCTGCTGCTGCAGCGTCTGCAGCGCACCCCACGCCTCTGTAATACAGACGTTCGGACTGGTCCAGTGCGTCTGATACAAGTCGATGAAGTCCGTCTGTAACCTGCGGAGCGAATCTTCGCACTCCGTCATCACTTCTGCCGCACGCATGTGGCTGGGGCGAATTTTCGTGGCCACAACCACCTGATCGCGAAGATTGTTGTCGACCAGGAACTGCCCCAGCAGTTCTTCACTTCCGCCGTTGCCATACATCGGCGCGGTATCAAAGAAATTCACCCCGGCGTCCAGCGCTGCTTTCATCGCCAGAATGGAATCGTCCTGATTGCGATCGCCCCAGTGACTGTCGCTGATCACGCCCCAGCAGCCGAAGCACAACTGCGAAACGGATAATTGCGTACCGGGAAATGAATGTGTCTTCATGTTCTGCCTGTGGATTCAACAAGAACCAAATTGAACGCTGACTGCTGCAACGGTGCTGATTCTAACGTCAACGCCCGTCGCTCCAAATTCAACTGCCGTCGGAAGTTGCTACACTCCCGAATTGACTCAATTTCAGAACACCGATTCTCGTTGATATCCGGAGCCCTGAGCGAGTGAATCCCATCCTGCTGCTGCTGATTGGCCTGGGGACCGTTCTTGGCGGAATTCTCTGGTTTCGCCTGCACCCTTTCATGGCCCTGATCCTCGGTGCCTGCTGCGTCGGTGGGCTCACGGGCGAAGACAATCTGACGCTGGCCATGCAGTCCAGATATCGCAGTGAGATGACTCGCAGTGCGATCACAAAGCAGCTCACTCAGGAAATCGAGCGTGCGCAATCCGCCGGTGCGGCACTTGATCTTCCCCAACTGCGTGAGCTGGCACGTCAACAC
>JALRDR010000540.1 GCA_023262145.1 Planctomycetaceae bacterium
ATCGCGGATGAGCGTGGCTGCAATCACACAATCCAGCCTGAGATGGCCCTTGAATCAGTGGTGATCTGATGCAAGGGTGTGATTGACAACAGCACAGGCTGGTGTCTATTTCTTCGGCGACGCAAGTTACTTATCGGGATAACAGGCAGTGACCGACAGCGATAACGCAGATGCTGACTACGACGTGATATTCAGCGCCTACGACACCAATCTGAGTTGCGGGGGTCCCACGACGTGGCTGCTCTCGCTTCTCCCGAACCTGGTGAGGGCAGGGCTCCGCTGCCACGTCGATGTACTGCTCTGGGATAACCCTGGCCCACTCTGTAGAGGCTTGCGTACGCTTGGCGTGTCTCATGAGATGACTCCCTGCAAGGGTACGACAGATGAGCGTGTAAGTGGGATTCTGGAGCGTCTTGGTCGGAAACGATTCCGGATTTTCGTACCTCAGAATGTTGTTCCAGCACTTCACGCAACGCGTTATGTGAAGAAGGCTGGGGTTGCTGTTGTTACTGTCATTCACTCTGACGATGCCTTTTACCGTGGTGTCATCGACAGATTTGTGAAAGGATCTGCCGCCGACCGCGTGACAGCAGCAGTCGCAGTGTCGGACTACACAGGGCAATTATGTTTGCCATCGGAATGCCGTTGTTCGGTGATTAATTATGCAGTGCGCATCCCCTCCGACGAAGTACTTCAGCGAGCAGAGAAACATGGACTGAATCTCGTTTACGTTGGTCGCTTTGAACAACCGCAGAAGAATATCCAGCTTGTCGTGGAATCATTGGCTCTTGCAGTGCGTGAAGTGCCGGATTGTACAGCGACAATGATCGGGAGCGGACCTGAATGGGAGAGAGTCTCGGGTCTGGTGCAGGAATGGGGGCTGGATGACAGACTGAAACTGACAGGGCTCTGCAATCAGGACGCCGTCTATCGTCATCTCAGAATGTCTGATTGCTTTGTCCTGCTGTCCAACTACGAAGGGCTGCCGATTGCGCTGCTGGAAGCAATGGCTTTCGGTGTGGTGCCGATTGTAACGCAGATGGAGAGTGGTATTCCCGAACTGATAATTCACGGAGAGACCGGCTTGATCGTCGAGCGGACTGCCGAGGCTTTTGCTGAAACGGTGCGAAATCTGCATACGGACCCCGAAAAACTGCAGCGCATTCGACGGGGAGCTTATTCACATATCCGGGAGAAATACTCATTCGAGCGGCAGGCGGCATCTTGGCTGAGTCTTTTTGAAACGCTGATCTCTGAACAGACACCCGGCTGTGACAGAGTCCGAGTACCAGCCACGATCGAATTGTCCGACTTGCATCCGGCGCTCGCGAGTGAAGAATTCCGACCGTCGCCGAAACCTCAAATCTCGCGGGCCAGAGTATTCATTTCCGGGATTGCACGAACCGTTCGACGCATCTTCGCGAAGAAAAAGTATCCCTGATTCGTCTGCGTTTTCCGACCATGTGCCGTCTCCGCAGTCAGCAAGTCGTATGTTT
>JALRDR010000588.1 GCA_023262145.1 Planctomycetaceae bacterium
CATGCGATATGGCGCGTTGCTGATCAACGTCGCTCGGGGTGATCTGGTGGATACAGCGGCTCTTGCCGACTGCCTTGAGACGGGGCACCTGGCGGGGGCGGCACTGGATGTTTTCAGTCCTGAGCCACTCCCGGCGGAGCATCGGTTGCGGACTCTCCCCAACGTAATTGCGGCGTCACATATTGCATCAGCGAGTGAAACGGCGGTGCGACGGTTGCGAGAGACGGCAGTGCAGATTGCCATTCAGGCATTGCAGGGAGAGCGCCCGGACAACATCGTAAACGGTGTGAAGTAATTCCAGTGAGTGAATCAGGGCTTCTGCCTGAAAACTGACGGCGTGAACGGGCAGGACAGCGGAATTCGACTAGAATGCTGCAAAATGTCCGCGAGCTTCACTGAATCTCAGTCGGGCAAATTGCGACCTGATGGTTTCACAGACCGCTGCACGCTGTTCTGTTTCAGGCTGGCACGAAAACTGAATTGCAGGGTCTGCGTCGAATTCCAACGGAAAAATCCCATGCTACGAATTTTGTTGCTGCTGTTGTGTGTGTGTGCCACATTGTCCGTGTCTGCTGACGAGCCGCATTCCGGTCTGGATCGGGACGGATTTGATCGCGACATTCGGCCGCAGGATGATCTGTTTCTGCACGTGAACGGGCGTTGGCTGATGTCGACGGAGATTCCGGCGGACAAGTCCAACTACGGTTCATTTACCAGACTGGACGACGAAGCACGGGATAACATCCGGCTGATTATCGAGGCAGCCGTCAGGCAGTCGGCTGATTCGGATGACCCGATTACACGCAGGGTTGGCGACTTTTATCGCAGCTATATGGATGAGCAGACGATTGAAGTCCGCGGGATTGCTCCGCTCAGCGGGCTACTCGAACAGATTGATCAGCTTGCTACCGGAGAATCTGTGATTCGTTTCTTCGCGGAGGTGGGCATCTATGGTGTGGGTGGTCCGATTGGTTTCTATATCGGTGTCGATGACCGTGATTCTTCGCGATATGTGACACATCTGATTCAAAGCGGGCTCACGCTTCCGGACAGGGACTACTATCTGAGCGACCGCGAAGACCACGCTGCGGCGCGTGCGGCTCTGGGGATTTATGTCGATCGCCTGTTTGAGCTGGCAGGTCTGACGGTTCCGGATGACGCAGCGGATCGAATTATCGAGCTGGAAAAATCGCTGGCAGAGATTCAGTGGTCCCGCACAGAACTTCGCAACGCAGAGAAGCGGTACAACCTGTTCAGGGTTACCGATCTGCAGACGATCTCCCCGTCGCTGCCGTGGAAGGTTTTCCTCGATGCATCCGGCGTTCCGGAGATTGAAGACGTGAACGTGGTGACGCCCGGTTATTTCGAAAAACTGATGGATACGGGGCATCATGCCGGGCTGGAGACGTGGCAGTTGTATGCAAAGTTCCGTGTGCTGGATGCCGCGGCAGAATACCTGCCGAAAGAATTTGTCGCTGCCTCGTTTGAGCTTCACGAGAAAGCAATTTCCGGCGTGCCGGAGCAGAAACCGCGTTGGAAGCGGGCTGTTGACGCTACTTCAGGTGCCGGTGCCGGAGACTTCGGCGTGCTCGGTGAACCGCTCGGCCAGTTGTATGTGCGTCAGCATTTTCCACCGGAATCACGACGTCGGATGCAGGAACTGGTTGGCAACCTGATGGCCGCCTACGAAGCCAGTCTGCAGGACCTGCCCTGGATGACTCAGAAGACCCGTGAGCAGGCACTGCACAAACTTCACAAAATCACACCAAAGATCGGTTACCCGGATGAGTGGAGAGATTATTCCGGACTGGAGATCAAGGCGGATGATCTGCTGGGAAATATCGCTCGCTCACGCCGTTTCGAACATTTCTATCAGGTCAATCGTCTCAACGAGCCCGTAAACCGTGCGGAGTGGGGGATGACGCCGCAGACCGTCAACGCATACTACAACCCCAGCCTGAATGAGATCGTTTTTCCGGCAGCAATTCTGCAGCCCCCGTTCTTCGATGCCACGGCGGATGATGCGGTGAATTACGGCGGCATCGGAGCAGTCATCGGCCACGAGATCAGCCATGGTTTTGACGATGAAGGCAGCAAGTATGATGGGGACGGCAACCTGAAGAACTGGTGGACGGATGAAGATCGCAGTGCTTTCGAAAGTCTGACCACGCGGCTGATTGCACAGTTTGAACAGTACGAACCGCTGCCGGGGCAGAAACTGAACGGTAAACTGACGCTGGGGGAAAACATCGCGGACCTGAGCGGAATGTCGATTGCCTTCAAGGCCTACATGATTTCGCTTGGTGATTCCGGTGGTCGGAAACTTGATGGATACACTCCCGCTCAGCGGTACTTTCTGGGGTGGTCACAGATCTGGCGACGCAAATATCGCGATGATGAAATGGCGCGGCGTATTCTGATCGATCCGCATTCTCCGTCGGCGTATCGAGCCAATGGTCCGGTGATCAATCTGGACGCCTTTCACGAAGCCTTTGGCGTTCAACCCGGAGACAAGCTCTGGAAGCCACCAGCTGAGCGAATTCGAATCTGGTGAGGCAGTTGAGTTCTGCTGGCAAACACTGCTGGCAACCAACAGTGCATTCGTGTGAAGCCCTCAGGGACAGTGACCACCCTTGCCTCGGGAAGTGTATTCCCGGGGTTCTCCTGTTTGTCATGAAATCTCAAGCAATGCAGACGACTCCGGTTCAATCTGAACAGTTCCGCTCCTCCGTTCTGGCCGTTCCCCCACTGGCTCGAGACAGTTCTGAGAAGATCTGTGCTGAGCAGAATGGTCGAATGATTCGCCACATTGAAAGTGGCGGCGTTTCCATGCTGCTGTACGGAGGCAACGCGAATCTTTATCACGTGCGACTTACTGAATTCGCTGACCTGCTCGAGATGCTGCAGAGCGAAGCGGGAAGTGACACACTGGTGATTCCTTCCGTTGGACCATCCTACGGCCTGATGATGGACCAGGCTGATCTGCTCAGGGATTCCGACTTTCCAACAGTGATGGTGCTGCCTACCAAAGTCGTCATGACTGAGGCTGGTCTGAAGACGGCATTTCGCAGGTTCGTAGAGACGATTGAGCGTCCGGCGGTGCTTTACATCAAGGAAGACGGTTACATTTCTCCTCAGGGAGCCGCAGATCTGGTGAATGACGGGCTTGTTTCATTCATCAAATACGCGATCGTCCGCGAAGACCCGGCTGCTGATGATTACCTGAGTGAACTCATACAGCTGGTGGATCCGAAACTGATCTGCAGTGGGATTGGTGAGCAACCGGCGATCGTGCATCTGACAGAATTTGGTCTGACTGGCTTCACCAGTGGCTGTGTCTGCGTGAATCCGGGACTTTCGCAGCAGATGCTGCGAGCGGTGCATGGCGGTGATCTGGAACGGGCTGAAGTGATTCGCGGTCTCTTTCGGCCACTGGAAGATCTGCGGAATGGCATTAACCCGATTCGAGTGCTGCACGAGGCTGTTTCCCTGTGCGGCATTGCCGCGACCGGGCCTCACCTGCCCTTACTGTCCGGGGTTGCGGAGTCTGCGGTGGAGCAGATTCGGGCGGCTGCGTGTGAGTTGCTGGGGCGAACGCTGGACTGAGTTCAGGGGCAATCGGAGCGACAATGGAGACCGCAGACCGCAGGCCGCTGGTCCTGATCACAGGCGTGGTATCCGCCGTTTTCCACGAACTGCAGGAATGGCTGCAGGAGTGTGCTGGCGGGTGTGTGCTGCATGCCGCGAATATCTCGCAAGCCCTGCGTTCGCTGGGGGAGCAGCCGCGTTTGCCGGATTTGCTGGTTGTGTTTCAGGGACATCCGGGGGAGTATGCAGCGGAAGATGCGGCTCAGCTGATCGGTGCCCTGCCCGGTCGGCGTGTATTCTGTATCAGCAGTGGCTGGTGTGCCTCCGCAGCACGTACTCACGATGTCTGGCCGCTGGCCTGTCAGATTCCAATTGGTTCCGCCCGAACTCGGCTCAGCCATGAATTGCAGGCCTGGCAACAGGGAATTCCTGCTGCCACGCCGCTGCTTGGCGCAGAGGAACTGTTTTCTCTGCTTGTCTCACCCACCGCGGCTCAAGCGGACAACGCTGCAGATCTGAAGGTTGCGGTGGTGTCACCAAATCGGGCTCTGGCGACGTCCATTGCTGCACTACTTTCTCCCTCGGCCACAGTCACCTGCCATGCGAACGCAACACCGCTGTGTGATGCTGTCAGCAGTGGCGAGTATCAGATTGTCCTGATTGATGAAGATGACCTGACTGATCAGGACTCGGATCTGTTCCTGGGATTGCGCAGTTCGGACATTCAGTTGGTTAGTTTCAGCGGATATCCGGACTGCCAGTGTCCCGCGTGGGCCGACTTTCGCATTGACAAGTCGGAGCTGCCGGTACAGCTGCCTGCATTGTCAGCGTCGATACAACGGAAGCGGACCCTGCAGTGATGAACGATCAGCGTCGTCTGGAACTGATCGACGGACTTGTGGCACTGACGCAGTTGCTGCTGATGATGATGACATTGCCATTGTGGAGCGGCACAGGGGTGTTTCCAGCGGTGCCTTTGACTTCAATGCGTCTGCCAGGGTGGCTGTTGCCGACAGCATCCGTCGTGATAGCGGTAAGTTGTCTTCGGAGGGTGCTGACCGCAGCAGACTGGCGCGGGAAGTGGACTCCGGCAAAAAGTCGACTCCGGGCGGCAATCCTGCTGGCTGTTGCTCTCATCCCACCGCTGCTGAATGTTCATTGTCTGCAGGCGTGGTACTGGTTCTTTCTGCTGGTGACCGCAATTCGCTGTGGAGAACCGCAATCGTGTCAGCGAGCTGCCATCGTGCTGGTTCTGGGGGGGCTGTATCTGTGTTCCGGGCTGTCGCGAATCAGTGAGCAGGTGGATTCCGGAATCTCCGCGCTGATCATGCGGCAGATCTGTTCACCGACAGTCGAGTTGCATTCACTGGGCCTGATGACCAGAACGGCATTGGTGGGAGAAATTCTGCTGGGGCTGGCATTGTTGGGGAGTGTTCGCTGGAGCTGGTTAAGATTTCCCGCCGGCGTTGCGGCGATTGCTCTGCACTGTGCTCTGTTGTATGCGCTTGGGCCTCTACGGCTGAATCACCACTGGGGGGTGCTGATCTGGAATCTGCTTTTTGTGCTGCTGATTCCCTTGTTGCTGATGGGTGGGTCTGCTCTGGCGAGCATTCGCGATCACCGAATTGCTCCGGTGGCTATCCTGTTTTCTCTGTCCGGGCTGATTGGTCTGGCGGACAACTGGATGGGCTGGCAGTTGTATTCTGATCGCCCTGAACAATGGGAGTTCTGGATTCATGAGTGGGGCAGCGAGCGGCTGGCTGAACCATGGCAGTCCTGGCTGGCAGATGAATCTGTGGGTGGCTGGAGGGTTGTTCGTCTGGACCGCATGTCTCTGCAGCAGACGGGAGCGCCGCTCTATCCCGAGGATCGATTTCAGCTGGCTGTAATGGAGCGCATGATCGCGGACAGCGATCCGGACCTGAGATTCCAGATTCTGATTGACGAACCAGCCCAGCCGAGCTGGTGGCGCCGTCAACGGCGATGGATCCGGGACGCGCAGGGACTGGCGACGGAGCACCGTCGGTATCTACTGAATTCGCAGGCAGCGGGGGTGGACTGAAGAGCTATGCAGCGAATGGGCGTGGAGTCTATGGGGCAACGCCTGCCGTTCAGCTGACCTCGCAGATCAGGACCTTGAGGTAGTCCGTTTCCGGACAGGTGGCGCTCACGGGATGGTCTGCCGGTTGTCCAAGATGTTCAAGGATGCGAATGTCACGACCGGACTGTCGAGCGACATCGCCGATCATTTCCACAAACTGCTGGCGGCTGACAAGTCCGGAACAGCTGCAGGTCACAAAGATTCCCCCCGGCCGCAACACCTCCAGTGCAGCGAGATTCAGGCGGCGGTAACCCTGTACTGCCCTGTCGATTCCACCGCGGGTACGGGCCATTCGTGGCGGATCCAGAATCACACCATCAAACAAGCGTTCCTGAGCACGGAATTCTGCCAGCGCGTCCTGAACATCACTGCAGATCCACTGGCACTTTTCGGAGATCCCGTTGAGTTCAGCATTGGCAGCGGCCAGGGTCAGTGCCGGCTGTGACGAATCCACTCCGACAGCCGATGCCGCGTTTCCCTGCCTGACCGCTGTGATGCCGAAGCCGCCGCTGAAGCAGAATGCGTCGAGGATATGTGCACCCTGAAGGTAGCGGCTGGCCGCAAATCGATTGTCACGCTGGTCAAGATAGTAGCCGGTCTTCTGTCCCTGCTGCACATCAACGCCGAAGCTGATTCCGGAGTACTCGATGAACAGCGGTTGTGGTGGAGCGTTCCCCCGCAGCAGTCCGTCGACCGCTTCCAGTTGTTCCTGTTCTCGCATGCCACGTTCCGTTCGCAGCCAGATGCCCTGCGGGCGTACATGCAGTTGGAGTGAATTGAGCAGATGTTCGCGATGATGGTACAGTGCCAGACTTGTGAACTGTACCAGCAGGCAGCCGGCGTAGAGATCGACGGTGAGTCCGGAGAGGCCGTCAGATTCACTGAAAATCAGGCGACAGCCGCATCCGTCGGCTGACAAATTGAACAGGCGTTTGCGGAGCAGAACTGCGGAAAGGACCAGCTTATCCCAGAATTCCGGCTGCGTGACGTCGTCGGACTCCTGCCACGAATACAGGCGAATGATGATTCGACTGTGTGGATTGAACAGGCCCCACGCGATGAATTTTCGCTCGTGGCTGAGAACTCGAATTACAGCGCCAGGAAGCGGCAGTTGGCCGTCTTCCGTGAGCAGTTCTTCAATAGCGCCGACAAAGACCCATGGGTGTCGTCCGAAGAACGGTTGGGCGCGGCGATGGCGTATGACCGCTGCCGGAGGTCCCTCTGCCTGACGAATGCGAACAGGGGAATCCGTGGAGTCTGGTGCTGTCATGGCTGGGTACGACCGAAATGAGGCTGAAGGGATAGAGGCGAGCCGTAGCGGCAGAGAATTCAGTCGCGAAGGATTCGCTGTTCCATTTCCTCCAGGTACGCCAGCAGACGATCGCGTTCGCTTGTGAGGTGGCGTACACGAAGCAGTGAACGCACGCGAGTACGCAGTTCGAGCCGATTCACGGGCTTGGTAAGGAAGTCATCGCAGCCGGCATTGACTGCTTTTTCGATGTCACCGGGTTCGTTCAGCGCCGTCACCATAAGCACCGGAATTTGTCTGGTTTCCGGTGCTTGTTTCAGCTGAGCACAGACTTCATAGCCGCTCATTCGCGGCATCATGATGTCCAGCAGAATCAGATCCGGTTGATGATGCTGGACCATTTCCATGGCTTCGCTGCCGTTTCCTGCCATCAGGATCTCATAGCCCTCATCAGCAAGGCAGGCTTCAAGCAATTCACGATTCTGAGGAATGTCATCAGCAATCAGTACTCGTGAAGAGGAAATATCAATATCCGCTGCCGGCATGGACTTGCTTTCGTCGGGAACTTCAGAAATAAGGCCACAACAACAGTGGTCCCCTCTCCGCAAGATATCTCTCACATCCGAGTTGGGCAACAGCGAGTGACGTTGTACTGTTGCTGGTGCTATTCTGTGTCACCAGTGGTGAGACTGCAACACACTCGTTCACTCTTTCGTGCTGATCACAGCGGCCGGAGGCTGCCAGCCCGGCAGCGCAGTGATCGCAAGGCGGTAATTCGGGAGTGTGGTGAGTCGGTAAAGCTGTCCAGGAGATCAAAGAGAATGAAAGCGGCTGTTTTTGAGCAGTTCCGGGGGCCAGTGGAAGTTCGTACTGTGCCCGATCCCAGCCCCGCTGACGACGCGGCGGTGATTGCAGTCCGGGCCTGTGGGATTTGCCGAAGTGACTGGCACGGCTGGATGGGGCATGATTCTGATGTTCAGTTGCCGCATGTGCCGGGACATGAGCTGGCTGGTGAAATTGTGGCTGTCGGGAAGCATGTCAGAAACTATCGGGCTGGCGAACGTGTGACGGTCCCGTTTTGTTGCGGCTGTGGTCGTTGCCGACAGTGCCAGCAGGGACAGCAGCACATCTGCGACTCATACACTCAGCCCGGTTTCACGCAATGGGGAGCGTTTGCCGACTTAGTCGAGATACGTCATGCCGACGTGAATCTGGTCACGCTGCCAGAGGAAATGGGTTTTATGACCGCTGCCGGCCTCGGGTGTCGCTTTGCGACTGCGTTTCGAGCCGTCGTGTTTCAGGGGCAGGCTGCTGCCGGCGACTGGATGACGGTACATGGATGCGGAGGTGTCGGTCTGTCGGCGATCCAGATTGGCAGGGCGCTGGGCCTGCAGGTCATTGCTGTGGATGTGCAGGATGAGCGGCTGCAGCTGGCTCAGGAATGCGGGGCATTGCATACGCTGAATGCAGTCAAGACTCCAGATATTCCGGCTGCGGTGCATGATCTGAGCCGCGGCGGAACGCAGCTTTCACTCGATGCACTGGGAAGCAGAGCAACCTGTGCTGACTCCATACTGTCACTGGCAAAGCGTGGTCGACATGTGCAGGTAGGCCTGATGCTGGGAGAGGAGGCTGATCCCCCCATCCCAATGTCGGCGGTGATTGGGCGCGAGCTGGAACTGCTGGGAAGTCACGGGATGCAGGCC
Organism: Planctomycetaceae bacterium; assembly: GCA_023262145.1. Taxonomy (GTDB): domain Bacteria; phylum Planctomycetota; class Planctomycetia; order Planctomycetales; family Planctomycetaceae; genus SXXK01. The sequence continues at coordinate 8,645 of JALRDR010000588.1, forward strand.
CATGAATACCCACGGATGCTGCAGATGATTTCCGCCGGGATGCTGAATCCGGATCAACTGATCACCGACTCCGTGTCCCTTGAGGAAGGGGCTGCTCTGCTGATGCGGATGTCACAGTTTCCGGGGCGCGGTGTGACCGTCATCGATCTGAATCGCTGAAACCAGTTACGTCCCCGCTGTTCCTGACCGTCCGACGTCGTAATTCATCGCTGAGGCGATCGCGTTGGCAGCATTGAGAGCTGCGTTGGGGCGAGCCACCGCAGTGGCGGCGGCGCACATTCGCAGACGCCGTTGCTCATCGGAGCACAGGTCCTGCAGTTGCCGGCTGAATTCTGCAGTGGATTCTGCTGACGAATCCACAATCTCAGCAAAGCCTGAATCTCTGGCCCAGAGCGCGTTCTGCCACTGGTGACTGTGACTGGAGTTCTGCAGCGGCAGCAGTAATGCGGGGATTCCTGCAAGGCTGATTTCCGCCAGCGTGACTGCTCCTGAGCGGCAGATGACAATCGCTGAGCGAGCAAGTTCCGCAACAGGACTCTGCAAAAATGGTGTGAGTGTCACGCGAGATACGTCAGTATCCCATGCGGCCATGGATTCCACTTCCTTACCCTGGCCGTGCTGATGCAGCACCGACCAGCCCTTGTCCAGAAGTCCGGCATTGCGAATTGCTGCCGGGACCGAATGATTGAGCTCGGTCGCACCCTGACTGCCACCGAGAATGAGCAGTTGGCGACGTTGCGGATACTCCATCGTGGAGGACTGCTGCCTCGAGGGAGACAGTTCGCTGCAACACAATGGGATGCCTGCCGACAGTTGCGGGCACCTGATTGCCCTGCCGTGCATCTGATGGATCGGGAGCCCGGTGACGGCGAGTCTGGCGAAACGTGAAAGCAGGCGTGTGGTCGCTCCGGGAATGACATTGGATTCAAGCAGAATCAGCGGGATTCGCAGTATTCGGGCCGCCAGTCCCGGCGCGATTGCCGGCCGTGCTCCAATGCTGATGACGGCTGCCGGGCGCAGGTCCCTCAGGATTCTTACGGCACGCACTGTATCCACAAGAAGTTGCAGTGCGGTGTGAATGCTGCCCCGCAGACCACTTCTCATCGTGTAGTCGAATGCAAAGTCGACAGTGAAGCAGCGTTCGTCGCCAAAAGCGTCCCGCAGCATTCTGCGATCAATTTCGCGAGTGCTGCAGAGGAACTGGTGGCGTGATTCCGGGAACTGCCTGCGCAGCATTTTCGCCGTGACAATCGCCGGTGCGATGTGTCCGCCGGAACCGCCGCCGGCAAACACAAACAGAGGGCCGTTGAGATCAACTATCATGGAATCAATTGTGGCCATGACAGGAATCGTAACTATGACAGGACACGTGGCAACCAGGTGGTAATGCCTGCCCGAACGGATCTTAGTCGCAAAGTTCGCTCACGCCATCTGCACTCAGCAGCAACAATCGACGTGTCAGCGGATCCTCAACAGAAGAGTAGTTCTCACGAATCTGGCGTTGCAGACGGTTGATCTGCTGTGGAGCGGACTGCGGCATGACGGCGAAGAAATCCCGATTAGGAAGCCCCAGCACCAGTCTTTGCCCAAGTTGCTCAAGCAGAAGTTGACGCACACCGGGATCCAGAATCAGTGAGCAGTTGTAGGGGGATGGATCTACAGGGATCAGCAGTGGCCCATCGTCAGATTCGTCTCCCAGCGTAAATCGCGGAGGGTGCTGTTCCACATAGGTTCGCAGGTTTTCCATTGCGATTTCAAGCAGTTGATCGGGCGACAGACACCAGATCTCCAGCAAACGCTGCTGTACAAAGCGGTAGGTGTCGTCCTCGTCAATCACAAATCCGATACTCAGATC
>JALRDR010000696.1 GCA_023262145.1 Planctomycetaceae bacterium
TCGTTAAAATTAAAGATACCGTCGCCTCCGTTCAAGCCATCCTTGATGGCAAAGGTGACAAACTTCCTGAAGCCGCCTTCTTGTATGTCGGTACCTTTGACGATGCCGTCAAGAAAGCAGAAAGCTTAAAATAACATGACCTTTCACCTCCTCATTATTACACCCAATCAAAAAGTATTCGAAGGTAACGTCGATCTTTTAAACGTGATGACGAGTGCAGGACAAATGGGGATTCTCGCCAAACATACACCGCTATTATCCTGGACTACCTCGATGATGCTGGGAGACTCTTCTCCGCAAAGACATTCCACCAGCTTTACGCCGCGGCGCTGCACAACACACAGTATCGCCGTCGCCAGTGGCTCAGGAGCCACGACTGCCAGTTGTGAATGCTTCCGGATCGCTTTCTCCAGGACCACTTCGATCCGACGACATGCGTCGACCAGACTTTCTCCCTCAGGGGCACAGATCTCAGCAGGGCTGTTGCGACCTAACTTGAAGACTCGAGGAAATCGGCCTCGCACCTCTTCCTCTGACAAACCCTGCCACAGCCCCTGATTGACATTCCTCAGCTCTTCAACAAGCTTCAGTCTGGCCGATGGGACCGCGGCCGCGATCAGTCTGGCGGTCTCTGCCGCTGGATTTTCCGGTGACCCCAGAATGAGATCCGGAGCCAACTGGCGTTCTGCCAGTTGCTGGATCAATTCTTCAATCTGCTGCCTTCCTCTGCTGTTCAGAGGTACGTCCAGAGTTCCCAGTAATCGATGATCTTCATCGTAGTCGGTTACACCGGCACGAATCAGCACTAACGTTGACATTCGAAAGTAACTCCCTTCAACCAGCCTGCGGTTCCATCGCCAGCTGCCGAAGCTCGGACATCGCCTCCGAGTAGCACGGTTGATCAAAAACAGAACTTCCGGCGACGAACAGACTGCAGCCCGCGCGGGCACACTCTGCAATCGTGGACTTCCCTATCCCGCCGTCGACGGAAATTACCAGCCCTTCCGGGCCCTGCTCACGAGCCTGCTGAATCTTTGAGACTACGTGCGGCAGAAACTTCTGACCGCCGAAGCCCGGTTGCACACTCATGACCAGCAACAAATCCATATCGTTCAGAAATGGTTCTACCTCTGCAAACGGAGTATCCGGATTTACCGCCACCCCGGCCACAATCTGACTACTGCGAATCCTCTGCAACAGTTCTCGCGGATCCGGCACTGCCTCGAGATGCACTGTAATCGCATCACACCCCACACGAATGTACTCGTCCAGATAGCGAGCCGGCTCTGAAATCATCAGATGCGCATCAAAAAATGTCTCCGATCGCTCCCGTAACCGCTCTATCACCATCGGGCCATATGACAGATTCGGAACAAAGTGACCGTCCATTACGTCCAGATGCAGAACCGCAGCATCAGCCGCGTGCAGCAGTTCGAGCTCACGATGCAGGTTGCCGAAATCACATTTGAGCATTGATGGGGCAATGACTGGCACTGCACCGCGAAGAAAGCTGAGTCGTTCGTCATGCGTCTGCATGAATACTTGTGTTCCCTTGCTTACGCCTGTTGAATTCACGAGGTCTGCCAACAGGACAGCCCGGCACCTGACAAACTGAAGAACTGATGAACTGCCCGAACGCCAGATAACAACAGGGTAGACTGCGGTCGCACTGTCAGCGACTGAACCACCGAACAGCTCTGCCCGATTCCACGCCTGTGATCATTCTCCAGCATGCAGCAGGACAAGTCCAGACCACGTTTCAGAGAGGCCCCTGGATCGCAGTTCCCCGCTTCAATCCGAACAAAAAACGCGGTGTTTTGAGCTATTTCTGGAGCAAAACGTTGACGCCTTTTTTGTTGGAAAGCACGATATCCGGTTTCCCGTCGGCATTCATATCATGGATCTGAAACTGAGTCCCGATGCCGGTGCCCTCGCCAGCAACGATCCGATGCATCGTAAACCGGGGAGCCTTTCCTTTGGCCCGCTGCACTTCAATCCAGTACATGTTGACAGGATCGTGAGCTCCGGGGTCTCCACCGTTATGAGCAAAAAATCGTTTGCCCGTCACATAATCCAGTTGCCCGTCGCCATTAATGTCCACCTGTTCCACTGCGTGGGTCTGGGAAACCTCCATGCTGATTTCATGTAATACCCAGGGGCCATTCCCCGTATTCTCTGCCCACCAGATGCCAAACCCGTGTGCAGAAGAAAGCAGAATGTCCTGGTCACCATCACTGTCAAGATCGTCAGCATACATGTTTGCACAACCCGGAAGTGGTTGCTCGCCATTATCCGACGCAATTCTCACAGGATGAAATTCCCAGGTTCTGTCGCCCGACAGATCGCCAGGGTGCTGCCACCAGCCGTGAGCAATCAGAACGTCGCGATGACCGTCGCCATTCATGTCACCCACACCGAGTCCATGATAGTACTTGAACGTCCCATTCTGCCCCGGATCACCCTTTTCACTCACAGCCTTGAATGGTGATACCGCCGTGGCTGTTTTGCCCCGCGGCAGAAAATTAAAACCCATCTGCGCTTCCGGCTGCGATCCCAGAATCACTTCCGGTATCCCATCTCCATCCAGATCCTCGAACTCCGGTGACTCGTTACAGGCACTGCTCCAGATCACAAACTGCTCCCAGAGCGCATCTGAGTCCGGCCCTGGATTGCGATACCAGTGATATGGATCACCCGGAAACCCCACAATGATGACGTCCTGCATCCCATCGCCGTCCACATCATGTGTGAAGTTACAGAAACTATTGCTGTAGCCAACGCCTGCGACAAATTCTCCGGGCGCTCGAACCTCGCGGATCTTCCAGGCAGTACCGTCGGAGTGGCGGGCGTCGGTCAGCACAGGAGCCTGATACCAGACGTCCCCGGCAACCACATCCGCGACACCATCTCCATTCAGGTCGGCAGCTGCCACACCCTCTGATCGAAACCGTTCGTCAAGCCGAATACGGATCCAGTTCGGATCATCGTCGGCTCTGACACCCGCAGGCAGAATCAACAGCAATGCAATGACCAGGGTTGACTTCACGTCTACATCTCCAAAAGTTCCGGAACATTACAGACATCAGTGCTGCTTACTGCAGCACGAAGCCGTCTTCATTGGTTTTGCTCAGCCTGCAGCGCGCTCAGCGTGAATGTTGCTCAGCACGGATGGCCCAGCCGCTGACGTCCAACTGCAGCGCGCCACTGTGCCGGAGTGTATCAATCGGCATCCTGAATTCGTAGCGCACGCTCCGGATTGCTGACTGCCCATTCCGCAAGAACTGTTACTCGCTGACCAGGATCGATTCAGCCATGCGGTAGAGTTGCCGAAGCATCTTCTCTGAGGCCTGCTCCTCAAGGCGGCTGGTTCCCAGCCACGTTTCGTAACCGCCCAGAAGATGCTGCTCCGGAGTCGGCAGATAGCCAAAGTATCCCTGGGAAAGTGACAACAGGACCGCAGGCCTGTCAGTGAAATGTGAACGAAAGGCGATGCCTGTCTCACAGAACACTTCGCAGGGCATCGTCCCCAGCACTACAGGACCAATCTGGAGCAGTTGCAGCGGGACCGGAGCCACTGCAGGCTGCAGTGACAGACTCCGCACACGCTCCGCATAGACTCGCGGCAGACTGACGCGATTTCCCTCTGGTTCCGGACCAGCCAG
>JALRDR010000674.1 GCA_023262145.1 Planctomycetaceae bacterium
CCACGTTCCTTGCCGACATCGCTGGCGTCAAAGTGGAACCGGCCGCTGAAAACACTGACACATCAGCAGCCTTTGAAGTAACCGTTCCAGCTGGCATTCTGCCCGGACGATATCTGACGCGATGTGTGACAACTGCCGGCGTGAGCAATGCCGTCACGATGGTCTTTGACAGTATCGCCAGCTACCCGGAAGGTACATTTCCTGCCGACAAACCGGCAGAGACATTTCCGATCGCAATCACTGGTGTCATCTCAGGTACGGAACAAAAACAGATCTGGCTGCGCGGCAAAGCGGGACAGAAGCTCGATGTTGAAGTCGACGCCCGACGCCTTGGCTCAGCACTCGATCCGGTAGTTGAAATTCGCAATGAATCCGGGGGACCGCTGTCCGTGAAGTGGCAGCAACCAGCACTCCGTGGCGACTGTCGAGCAACCGTCACTCTGCCAGCCGATGGGCTGTACAGCATCGAACTGCATGATCTGCAGTACAAAGCTCCCGGCGGAAGTGCCTGGAGAATGACGATCGGCGACCTTGCCCCGTCCGGACTTGCATACCCTTCAGCACTTCCGCAAGGCACAGTCGGCCTGCGCACAATCGGGGAAACAGGACTCTCTGATGTAATGACCGTGCAGAACAACAACGGTCTCGCCACACTCACAGTCGGATCGTCTGCACTGGCCTTACCAGGTCTGGCCGTGGTACAGGGCACTGCCGTGACTGAACCAGTCGACGGCACATACGCTGCCGACCCGGTTGATGCGTCATTTCCTGCTCCAACATCACTCGCATTGTTCATCAGTGGCCGCATCAGCGAACCTGGCCAGACTGATACCGTGATCCTGAAAGTCACCCCGGGACAGACATTGTCCTTCATCACCCACGCCATCAGCGAAGGCTCTCCACTTCGACCGCGACTGCAACTGCTTAATGGAGACGCTGCTGTAGCAGGGAACGATGGGCAGGCAGGACTCGAGGATCCACGGCTGACCTACACAGTCCCTGAAAAAGTGGAACAGCTGAAACTACAGATCAATGATGTTGATCAAAGTGGCAGCGGTATGCACCTGTACCGAATTGAGGTTGCCCGCAACGACAGACACTCATTTCTGTTGTCAGCCCCAACGGGAGATCTTCAGCTTCCTGTCAATGGCTCCGTCCCGATCCGACTGAAGCTCACTCGCAAGGCGGAAAACTTTCATTACACGGGCCCCGTACAACTGACTCTGGAAGGTGCTGCAGGGCTGCAGCTGATTCCCTCAGAGATTCCCGCGTCAGAAACCGATCAGGATGTGCTCGTGACTTTGAGTCGTGATCAAAAAGGGCAAAACGACGTTCGCGCTGCTGAAAGCTTTCGAATAATCGGTACCGCCGGCAGCGGCGTTAATGCAATTTCAGCCAGCGTTACAATACCACTACAGAATGCCGCTTCCGGCGTGCTCACCCTTCCCAGGAGCACGTTTGTGTCAGCCCCGGTCGATCCAGTGCCTGCTGTAATTCTTCCCAGTACAGTTCCACCAGTACTGTTTCGTGGACTGACCGCCGATTTGCCACTGCAGGTGCTCCCTGTGAGTGCGGATTTGGCTCCGTTTCTACGATTTGAATTGACCTCCACCGAACCGGAGCGAAGAGCTGACCCGGCGAAACCCGATTCGCCACTTAAACCTCGAGTCAGATTGCCGGACTTCTCCTTCTCAGCCTCTGCTGACAAACAGGTGAATCTAAGAATCCTTGTTCCTGAAGATCTGCCTTCCGATTTCATTTATGGAGTCATCAGTGCAGATCCCGTTGCGCATCCGCTGGCCCCCGCAACCTCTTCCCGAATCTGGTCTGCTCCCCTGCGTCTGGCGGTCACCAACCCGGTGTCTGTAAGTATTCCTGCAACTCCGCTGTTGCTGAAACCCGGTGCTGAAAACGATGTCACAATCGAGGTCACTCGACATCCGCTGTTTTCAGGACCGCTGACAATTCGCCTCGAAGGGCTGCCGGACGGCTATACCGCAGGTGTCGCTGAATTAACAGACGAGCAGACGCAGGCAATGCTGAAACTCTCAGTACCTGCAGCAGCGACAGGTCAGGTGAATGGACTCATGATTCGGGTCCTGAACAGCAATGGTGATTCATTGCCCGGCGGCGTAGCGGTTCCCGCCACAATCCAGTGAACCTGTCACAACCGACCCGGTGACCTCGCAATTCGTTCATTGTGCCTGTAAGGATGGACAGCAATGGCCCGGAAGAATCTACCGAAATGGGCCGAACGACTTTATCGTTTGCTCCAGATCGTCAATCATTAGGGGCAAGTACTGTGAAAGAATCTAACGATAAGACGGTTTATTCCGGCATCCCCCTCGAAAGCAACGAGTGCTCAGGTTTTGAGCACATGACTGACGTATCCAAATCTGTTCCTGGCCTTCACACTAACAGGTTCGTTGTTGTCTCCGACTGTTTCAGGTAGCAGCCGTCACTTTGCCAGTGGTCAGGTTTTTCATGTCAAGTAATCGCCAGTCCAGATACTGCTGCCGGTTCTGCTCCGAGCAACTTATGCGCAGAGAGCTGCATGAATCCAGTGCAATCTACCGTTTGTTGCCGGTCAAGACCTTTAAGTGCCCTCATTGTTTCTGTAGCTACACACGCCCCGCAGAAGCATTTCTGATGATTCCCGGGTTGCAGCGTCTGCTGAATCGCCGTGGGACAAAGCAAACGGAAGTTCAGCAGAAAAACTACGGGCTTTCCGATGAACGCAGGTTTCCCTTCACTCCACTCGGCGTGCTTGCACGCATTGCTCGCTTCACAGGTACCATCGAAAAGTTGATCTGGGGGCTTTTGCTCGGCGTTTTAAAGCTTCTGTTCAATCGCAGGACTTCTCGCTCCGAGGTAACGACTGTGCCGCTTTCCAGAAGAGAAAGTAGTTCACGATCGTCCCACAGACGCCGCCGCAGCCACGGCCTCGGCGACTCCGCTCGAACAGCATCCTCGAAAAGGTAGCAGTAAGACAATCCGGGAATTGCCGGCAACTTTCGATTCTGTTGCACAGCAGGCTCCACACACCCCGGTGACACGTCCCCAACTGCAGAAAAAACGCAGCAACAGCCCCAGCAACAGGTAGGGTCATGGCCATCAGTGTTGAGCGACAGGAATTCGGTGGTTTAAGTACGCTGGTTCTCCAGGACTCTCAGCTGGCCACCCCAAATCCGCGACGCATTCTGCTGTGCCATGGCTTTGGCGCCCCAGGAGATGATCTGGCAGACATCGGAACATTCCTTTTACAGCAGAATCCCAAGGTTGCCTCAACGTGCTGCTTCATTTTCCCAGCAGCCCCAATCGATCTGACGGCGGCTGGAATGCCCGGTGGTCGCGCCTGGTGGCCAATAAATATGGCCCAACTGGCAGCAATGCATGAAACTCGTGACTTTGAGCCGCTTACTGCAATTTCCCCCCCCGGGATGAATGAAGCAACCGATCAACTGCATCTCGCCATGCAGCAAATGCAGCAGCGATGGAATTGCAGTGCCGGCAGCTTCCACATCGGAGGCTTCTCGCAGGGCGCGATGATCGCCACCAACCTGACGCTGACAAGACAGCTCAAAATCGCACAGCTTTGTATTCTCTCCGGAACGCTGCTGAATTCCGATGCATGGAGACAGCTCGCAAAGTCTCACTCGGGACTCAACGTTCTGATGTCCCATGGCAGCCAGGATCAGATCCTGCCGATCGACGCTGCCCAGCTGCTTCGCGATATGCTGCTTGAAACGGGGCATGCAGTGAACTATCTGGAATTCCAGGGACCGCATACGATCCCACAGGAAATCCTGACCAGACTTGAACACAGCATTCTGCAAAGCCACACGGAAGCAGACGGGATTAAGGCAGACTAAGCAGACCTGGCTGCGGAATGAGCCGGATCATGCACACCGGAAATCCGCCACTACGATCCTCAAACGGCAATTGCTCGCTCGTCTTGTTGCTCAATTCCGGATCCCCCGCGCCCGATCTGCGTTCACATGCCACATCCACATGCCGGGGCTCTCTCCCACCGCTTGTGCAGGTGTCTTGAGCACACAAACCTGCGCTGAATTCTGACAGATCGAATCCAACACATCGGTGCGCAGTTCATGTGCCGGGGATGACGAACATCAGATGCCTCAGCAGCTATTGGGCACCGCACAGGAAGACCGCAAACGAAGCGCTGGTCGCAGCCGCAATGCAAGTCACGCACTCAATGCAAGTCACGCACTGAATGCACGGGACACACATTTCCTGTGCAAGCACACAAGGCTTCCGGCAGCGAATTCCGCGGGACGACTGCACTCATGGCCAACAGCATTTGCAGCCAACAGCGTTTGCAGTCAACAGCGTTTGCAGTCAACAGCGTTTGCAGTCAACAGCAAC
>JALRDR010000680.1 GCA_023262145.1 Planctomycetaceae bacterium
GCTGTGCGCATGCACCAATCTCCACGATCATCATGGTGAGTGAAATGACAGGCAGCTACTCGCTGCTGATGCCCACGATGTGGGTGTCGACGTTATGTTTTCTGCTGTGCCAGAAGGTGTCGCTGTATCGCAAGCAGGTGGGCTCGCGACTGGACTCGCCCGCGCACAGTGGAGATTTTCTCGTCGATGTACTGCAGGATCTGCGGGTGCGGGACGTGTTCGACAGCAGCCTGCGGCTCACCAAAGTCCCGGAAAAGACGCCACTGCGTGAGCTGGTTCGCATTCTGAGTCGGACGCACCAGCATTTCTTTCCTGTTGTGAATGAGAAGGGCCGCCTGGTTGGCGTGTATTCCGATTCGGATGTCCGCCCCTATCTTTATGACGACGTGATCTGGGATCTGGCGGACGCTGCGGACATCATGAAGACGCCGGTCATATCTGTGACTCCAACAGACGATCTGAACACTGCAATTCGGCGTTTGTCTCAGTTGGGTGTCGATGAACTGCCGGTTGTGGATACGAACGACGGTGGGCTGCTGGTGGGTGTGATTCGTCGTGAGACTGTGATCCGCTCATATTATGCTAAGCTGACTCAATATCAGGAAGAAGCCACGGCTCACGCGCGCTGAGCGGCCATCGTTCGGAACAACAGGCAGCACTGCCTCTCCCGTCTTACTGAGCGGGTGTTGATTGACCGATCAGTCGCAGCAGCTCCACAGGATTGTCAGTGTACATTCGCTGTATCTGCAGATTTCGCAGTCGGGACATTTCCTGCGGGTCATTGACTGTCCAGGCTCCGGATTCCAGACCGGCTTCATGAATTGCCTGCACCTTTGCTGCTGTGATGCCGCTGAAGTGCAGGACGAGAGTCTGGAAATGGCGTTCCTGAGCGATCTGAATATCCGCTGCCAGATCGGTATTCGCGGCACGATCCCAGAACACCGGGATGCCTGCATCCAGTTCGCGGACGCGCGTCATCAGTTCGAGATTGCCATCGTTGAATCCGACCCACGGATCAGCATGCAGACTGTGAATCAGCCGCACAGCCTGTTCCACGCAGTCCATTTTAGGCTGAATGGAGACGCGTGTTCGTTCCTGCTGCATCACCAGCTGAAGCACTTCTTCAAGCGTGGGCAGCCGAGCCGGTGGAACCTGCTGCAGAGATGACTGAGTACGGCGACGAAAACCGGTGGCCACGTCGAGCGTCCGAAGCTCCGCCCAGGCGGTATCGCTAACAGACAAATCCCGCTCCGCAACGCGCCCGGTCATGCGGTCATGAGTCACCACAAGTGTACCGTCTGCTGCACGGAACAGATCCAGTTCCAGCCAGTCAGCCCCGGCAGCGATTGCTGCCTGAAACGCCGGGATGGTGTTTTCGGCAAAGCGTGCTGAGTCGCCTCGATGTGCAGTAACACCGTTGTGCAGAAAAGCAGGCAGAGGCCGCTGCATCTGATCTTTCAGTTCCGTGAATAATCGCAGCCACGATGCCTGAATGGCAGCCGGCAGAGTTTTCTGCTGCTGCAGTTCGGCTGGGGTTGTCCCCCAGTAGAACCCGATGGTCCCGGCGGAATAAAACCTTGCCGCCCGAAGAAATCGATCCAGGGCCTGTGCATCACTTCGCAGGGGAAAGATCTCTTCGATGATTACAGGCTTTCCTGTGGCGGCAAAGCCTCGCAGTGTCTGCAGTGCCTCAGCGGGCTGCTCTCTGTCGGGGTAGATGTGAACCGCAAGGAAGTCCAGTTCCTGAGCGACGAGTTCCGGTACGAATCCGGATGTCAGTCCCGGCCGATCAAGGCTCCACGGCACCAGACCAACGGTAATCAGGCGCGTCGAATCATGCTGGCGGATGGCGTCAGTGAGCAGTCGAATCCAGGCGCAGGCAACGTCTGCACGATTTCGTCCCACCCGATCCAGCGTGATGAACTGCACAAAATGCTTGTCGCCGAACCCGGGCCCCAGCCAGTCATTCCGCCGCTGATCGCCTCCCGCAACGACTGGCTCATTCATCAGGTCGTAGCAGAATACGGCGGGGCTACGATGACAGACTTCGGCAATCGCTTTCCAGAAACGGGCCTGTGCCTGCCAGCGTTTCGATTCATCAAGCTGGTCGTACCAGTCCGGTACATCCTGTCGGTGGTAGCATCCGAGTCCGGTGAGGTCGAGTTTCAGTCCGGTTTCTTCGGCCAGTTGGAGCAGCCTGGCAAGCTGGTCCAGCTGTTGCCGATCGGGTGTCGACGGATCCTGCATGAAGCGTCCGAACTGCAGGTGGATTCGGACTACATTGGCACCGAGGTCCCGCATTTCACGAAAATCAGCAGTAACGGAGGACCATTCCTGGAGCCAGTAGTCTTCCAGCAGACGCCCTGCAGCATCATGATCGTAATTGAAGCCCCAGGGAAGAAATGGTTTGCCGCTTTCAGCACAGACAAACCCCCGCCCGTCTGCAGAAACCTGGATTCGTTCAAACTCTGCGAACGCGGTGCTGCAGAGTACGGTAAGCAGGAGTATGGTCTGAGCGAGCTGATTTCGCATCGGAGAATGCTCCGGGATTCGACAGTGAATGGTGGGCTGGCAGTGACAGATGCAGGAAGTATGTCGTGGAGCACAGCGAGTCACAAGTTCTGAGCACAGTCACTGGTCGGCGTGAGAAGCTCTGTGTTGAACAATTCGTGGACGGCTGTGTTGATCATTCAGCCAAAGCGTGCACACTCCGGAGAAGACTTTTCGTTGCAATCAGAATTCTCCGGGAACCCGTAAATGATACGACTGCTGCTGATGTTTGTCGCGCTGACAATCGGCTCGTGCCTGATCAACTGGTGGCGAACCGGTCTGTTTCTCGGAACACCACTGCCACGGCGATATCGTCGGCGAGACGGACAGCGACCGCGATGGGAACGGCAGACTGGCGCTGTACGCATACGGCAGGCAGAGCAGTTACTTCAGGACATCTGCGCAGCGTTTCGTTTTCATCCGCGTAATCGCTGGCAGTTTGCTCCCGAGGATCGACTCAGTGAGATTTACGCCGCTGTCTATCCTCGCTGGAGATTCTGGGCGGTGGCTGATGATATGGAGCTGGAGCGAATTCTGATGCAGCTTCCTGCGACGCTGAATGCGGATGAGAACGTGCTGCAACGTCCACTTCTGGAACTGCTCCCGGGAGGATTGCTGCCCGAATCAGCGGCACAGCAACGCGTCTGACATGCGTCTGTTTCACGCCATCAGGTACAGCAAAGCGTCATCGGCCTGATCAATTATCGCAGTATCTTCCAGCAGCTGTCGCAGCACGTTGTAGCCGTAGAGTGTCTTGATGCGATGGGTCAGCCGCGCTTCATCTCGTCGCAGCATGCCGTCCCAGAAAACAGATTCGCGAGGATCGTGTTCAGCCTTCTGCACGGGACCTAGTTCCTCCGTCAGATCCGGCAGTGTTCTCCAGAGGCGGACGTGCTGATGGTGTGCGGGCAGGCACAGGCTTGCCAGTTCCTGATGGCCAAAGCGGTGGAGTTCAACAATGGCAGCGGCATGGTTGATCAGATGCCAGAGGCTGCCAAATCCCTGGCGGTGCATGCTGGCGGTGTCGATGAGTTCACGGACGGTTGTTTCAGCCAGCTGCTGAATGGACTCGTAAGCGGGAAAGTTGTTTGCTTCTGTGAGTTGAACCTGGCTGCCGACGAGCCAGCCTTTTTCCTTCCCGTAGTAACCGCGTCCTGGTGACGTCGGTCGAAAACGATCGATCAGTTTCTGCAGTCCACTGATGACTGACGGTGTCGACAATTCTTCATGGTCATGCAGAGCGCGAATGGCCGACGCTGCGAAGATAACGTCGTGACCGGACTGCTTCAGCTGCCCGGCAATCGGGCGCATTGCGGAATCCAGTGTGCCGATCAGTTCCGGTCGAGCGGCTTCAGTCGGGAATTCCCGAAAGAGTTCCGTGGGTGTGACGCCAGCTTTTTTGGCGTTAAACCAGATGGCTTCCTCGCCAGCGATGATGCGTTCCAGTTCCGCTTCCACACCACGACTGACGCGTTCGGGCAGGTCGCCCAGATCTTCACCCCAGAAGTATCCGGCGGACACGGCTGCACCAAGATGTCCCGCCATGGTGCCGGCCTGATGTGCATTGGCAAGTCCGTATACGCCGCGGGTGAGGTATTGAAAGTCAATCATGGCTTTGATCCGCTGGTAAATGACGGGGCTGTAAGCAGCGGGGCTGTGGCATGAGATCTCGAGATGCCCCGCTGTATTTTATTGAGCTGACTCCTGATCTGATGTCGCATTACCGGCGCTGGCGGTGGTTGTTCCTGAACGAGCCAGGCGTGCACCGAGGCAGCTCATGGGAAGATATGCGCCGTGCTGCCCGTATCTTGCACCGTAGCCTTAACAATATTTTGGATTACCAAGATTTCTTAAGTGTACAAAGTAAATTAAGTAACGACGAAATTCGCCCATTGGGCATCGGTATTACTAACTTGG
>JALRDR010000703.1 GCA_023262145.1 Planctomycetaceae bacterium
GCTGGGTGACGGGGGCGGCCCTGATCACGCATCTGACACGAAACGCAGAAAGGAAACATGATGAGAAAAAGAGAGCGTAGGAAAGGAGTGCAACAATGCCGAGAAGGCCCGAGATTGGCAACGTGCAGCTGTACCCCGACCGCCGTTTACGGAAGTCGGATCGGAATGGCTACGTGTTGAAGTTTTATTGTCCGCTGCAGCACCGACGGATTCGTCGAAACTGCGGCACGCGAGATCGACGCGAAGCACGTCGGATACAGCGGGAATGCCAGGAGCGACTGCTCAATGGCGAATACGCTGCTTCAGATGGTGCGATCACAGCAGCTCATGTGGTGGAGTCGATGACTTTGCCATTGCGGATTGCTGGGACAGAGACTGCTGCGGAAGAGCCGCAAGGCCCGACGTGGCAGGAGTGTTACGAGAAGTATCTGGAACATCGTCGTTTGCGAGTTCGTGAAGTGTCTCTCACCGAGATTGTTTCTCGACTGGGGATTGCGGAGCGAATTCTGGAGCGGCGACAACTGGAACGCGATGGCCGTGAAGGATTACTGATGTCAGACGTTGCCACACTGGACACTCTTGAAGACCTGCAGGCCCGCCTGCTGGCCGGTGAAGAGTGTCGGTATCAAAGGCGGTCACCGACATCGGTAAATACTCAGATGGGGGCTGTCATGGCCTTCATTCGCTACTGTCACGGTCGCGGCTGGGTGCAGACGATTCCGGCGATTGAAAAGCTGGAAGCCCGGCAGGTGATGAAAGGTCGCCCAGTCACAGAGGAGGAGTTTCAGCGCATGCTGGAAGTGACTCCTGCGGTGGTGGGCGAAGGATCGGCGGCGTCATGGATTCTGGCGTTGCGAGTACTTTGGGAATCCGGCTTTCGCGTCGGAGACCTGATGGACTTTTCGTGGGATGACCAGCGGCACATCCATCCGGTGTGGCCGCAGCAGGCTGATCGGCTGCCGACATTGGTCATTCCGGCGACTCAGAAGAATGGCCAGATTCAGGAGATTCCCATGCTGCCCGGACTGCGGGCTTTGCTGGAATCGATTCCGGAATCACGTCGGAGCGGATGGGTTGTGGATCCGGATGGTGTTGAGTTTGTGGGGACCTGCAAAGCGGGAGCCTTGCGGCCGACAGTTCAACAGTTGTCCCGGCTGGCTCAGAAATATTCGAACGCCGCGATTGCGCGGGCGTGCGGGGTTTCTGAAACGGCCGTGCGTAAATGGCTGAGCAAAGCAGGTCTCGTCTCCTGCGGTGATCAGCGTGGTGGTTCAGAGTTGTCTGCGACAGCACTACGAAGGTTGATTGCCCGAGCCGAGCTGAAGCCGGGGGAAAGCCGTTCGCAAAAACGCGGTCGGATGACTTCCGAACATGTGAGTCGGGTCATCGGCAGGATTGGTGAACAGGGGTCCATCCGGGATTATTGTGGGTAGAGATCGAGGCCACCGCAGTGGAAGAAGATTGCGGTCTTGAAGTTTTGGCGATTGCGGAAGCCACCAACGCGACGCTTGATCGACATGATTTTGCTGTTCATGCCTTCGGCGACAGCATTTGTTACGCGGTGCGTGCAGTAGTTCACGACATTCTGCAACCGCTCTTTGATCGAGCGAGCCACGGTCTTCAATGGCCCCAGCCTTGTGTGGATCACGCGCTTGTACCAGTCCGTGAAGTACATGGTGGCTGAGGCAGCGCTGCTTTGGCTCCAGAGATCTCGAAGCATTTCCTTATACGCCCACGCTTTACCGGTCTGCAACTGCTGGTCGTACGTCGCGTCAAACACTTGCTGCTGCTTCTCGCTCAGATG
>JALRDR010000709.1 GCA_023262145.1 Planctomycetaceae bacterium
CCACCGCAGTCGCGGTGAACAATAACCCCAGCGCAAGAAACTGGCGGGCAGGGGAGGCATTTGCTGGCACCAGAAACTGCGGCAAAAATGAGAGAAAAAACAGGGACACCTTGGGATTCATGAGGTTTGCCAGGAGCCCGCGAGCGAAATAGCTACGCCAGTTCCGCACCAGCATGTCGCCACTCCCGGGATCCTGCTGCTCGTTTTCACCTGCACCTGCAGGGGCCGAGGCACGCAGCACACCCTGAGCAAGCCAGACCAGATAGCAGGCGCCAGCAGCCTGCAGCACCCATTTCGCAGCCGGAAAAACCCTCAGAAACTCCGAAACTCCAGCAGCTGCAAGGGCAGTGTGAAACAGACAGCCACTGGCACATCCCAACCCAAAACTGACTGCCACAACTCGGCCACGACTGACACCCAGAGAAATGGTTGCCAGAATATCCGGCCCCGGTGCGACGGTGACCAGTATGGCCGCAGGAAGAAACGTCCAGATCTGGTCCGCTGTCAGTACCACTGGTCCACTTATCCTGTAACGGGGATTCCGCGGTCCCCCCTGACCCGGGAAAGTTCTCGCCGCCTGAACAAGACGATCAGCCGGCCGCAACGCAAACCGACAACCGCAGCAGGCAGGCGGATCCCGAATTCACATTGAACTCGCTGGAGTTAAACAGACGGTGTGCAACCGGCACATTCAGGGTGAGCCGCTTGTTGAAGCTACAGTCCTTAAGGCCCCAGCAACAGTCACACAGAACAGTCACACAGATACAGTCACACAGAACAGTTCACTCGAAGCTGATTCTCTGCGTCTGGGCAACAGGCAGGAATGTCTGCACTCAGAGCAGTCAGGGGAAACTGCTGCTGTGACCGCAGATGCGGCAGCGCACCACCCAAACCCGATCTCTCCGAAGTGCCACAGATGTCCGGTCAGCGACGGCTGTTGATTGTCTGGAGCGATGCGGAAACCAGTCGGCGAGTTTCTACGGCACGCAAAATCATATTCCGGAACGCAACAGCATCCGCCACGCCAGGCAGCAGCAATAATGTCTGACCGTTCGCCCCCTTCAGCCGAATATCCGCAGCACGGAAGAATCCCTGCCCGGGCAGTTCTTCAAGCTCCACCGATTCCACCTGCAGCAGATCAGCTGATGCTGTCTTCTGAGACCCCATGCCGCCCCAGATCTGCACGTTGCGATTGGTCACGATGTAGCGAGATCCGGTGAGCCGCAGGAAAAACAGGAGCAATCCGAGCGGTGCCAGCGGTAGGCCGAAGATCAGATACGAAACCGGGATGCCCCAGATGCGGACCTGAATGCTGGTCATCAGGAGCCCAATCATTCGGCCCGGACCCAGCGCTGCCACTGACGGAAACTCCGTCATAATGCGAGCTTCTTCGGTTGGACTTACTCCGGCAATTGCCTGCACTGACATGTCGCGTATCTCTCAAAAGACTTAACAGGGCATCGCCCCGATATTTCTGATGCACCGCACTTCTGATCCGACGAAAGCGTTACTCCCTACGGACAGCATTTCACTCAGACGTTCATCTGTTCAGCGGTCAATCTCACCCATCACAACGTCCAGAGATCCCACGACTGCAGGGATATCCGCGAGCGGAACTCCGTTGCAGATGTGATCCGTGATGGAAAGGTTACAGAAACAGCTGCTCTTTGCTCGCAATCGCAGTGGTGCGGCCTCGCCATTCCCCACGACATAGAATCCCATCTGCCCCCGCGGACATTCCGTCTCCAGATACACCTCGTCCTTCGGCAGCTTTGTGTTCATTTTGAAGGCCACCCGATGACTGCCCTCAGCCGCCTGATACTTTGGTATCGCCTGGCGAATGAGCCGAATGGCCTGAACGACTTCCATCATCCGCACGTAGAAACGATTCCAGCAGTCCCCGAGCACCGCTTCCCGTGGAGCTTCCCGGAACGAAGCAACCGGAATATCAAACTCGTAACCGCTGTACATTGAGGTGTAGATCGATTCACCATCGCGACGCAGGTCAAAATCAACTCCACTGCCGCGCAGAACCGGGCCGGTGCACCCATAACTGATCGCACGCTCCGGTGTCAGAATGCCAATTCCCGCAGTCCGCTTGATGAAGATGGCATTGCGAGTAAGCAGCGTGTGGTATTCCACGATCTTTGGTTCCAGCCACTGCAGAAACATCTCCAGTACTTCAAGAAACGGATAACGCTCGCCCGGTTTCCGATCAGTCAGTGCTGCGAGGCCGTCCGGAATTTCTATCTCCTCGGGAAGATCGTGAGTCGCTCCGCCAACCGTCAGATAACTACAGGTCAACCGCGCACCACAGACTTCCTCAAACAGATCCAGAATGATCTCACGCTCACGGAAGGCATACAGAAATGGACTAAAGGTGCCCAGGTCAAGCCCATAGGCCCCCATGCCGACAAGATGACTGGCGATGCGGCCAAGTTCTGCAATCAGCACCCGCAGATGAACTGCACGCTCGGGAAGTTCCATCCCTGTCATCTTTTCGATGGCGAGGGAAAATCCGAGATTCATGTTCATCGCAGCCAGATAATCCATCCGGTCCGTATACGGGATGTACTGCGATGGACTCAGATTCTCACCGATCTTCTCGGCACAGCGATGCAGATAACCGATGTGAGGAGTACATTCGTGGACGATCTCGCCGTCGGTTCGCAGGAGCAGACGCAGTACACCATGCGTACTCGGATGCTGCGGGCCCATGTTTACCAGCATTTCGTCCGTCTGCACGTCAAACTCAATGATCCGCGGATCTTCTATCACCAGACTCATGATTCACCTGATTCTTTCAGCCACATTTTCAGCAAAGTTTTCGGCACAGCTTTCGGCACAGTTTTCGGTGGGGTCGCGGCAGTTTTTCTTCGAGTCGTAGCCGTGTCAGTAGTGCCAGCGGGGGCGATGCCGCATTCCACTGGCAGACGCCACTGTTCGCTGCAGTGGAACTTGTCTGTGGTGCTGTCCGGCTGCGGCCTGCCAAACAACAGACGGCCAACGCTCAACGTCCACGAACACCGTGGTACTCCAGCGGAAATTCATAATCCTTCCGCAACGCGTGTCCGGTCCAGTCTTCCGGGCAAAGAATACGACGCAGGTTTGGATGTCCGGTGAACAGAATTCCCACCAGATCATACGCTTCACGCTCGTGCCAGTTGGCAATTCCCCAGATGCCACTGACTGAAGGGACTTCCGGAAGTTGCCCCTGCTGATCGTTCTTCCAGCGCGGAACGACAACCTTGAGTTTCAACTGCACGCGATGCGTCATGCTGGTGAGGTGATAGACGACTTCCACGTGCGGCTCGTGACCAAATTTCGCCGCCTTCTTTTCGTCCGGCTCAAAATAGTCGGCTCCGCACAGATCATTCAGATGATCGTACGCCAGCCGCTCGTCATCATGCAGAAACTGCCCCACCTCAATGAGGCGGTCCGCAGCAACCTTGATCCAGGGATCCGTCGCCTGGTGCACCCGCTCACCAACAGCCTCTGCGCCGAACTGTTCCAGCAACAGTGCATGCACCTGTTCAATCGTCATGCCATTACTCATCTCAGATACCCGATCCCGGAGTTCTTCGCCGCCTGTAAGACAGCGTCAATCGCACTGAAAAACTATTGAGCAGCCAGGCTCAGGCGGCATTCCCGACGTTGCGAACGGTCTGGTCTGATGCCTGCTGACTGGTCTTCGCAAGTGCACGAATCCAGTCCAGATCCCCGCGCTTCCACACATACGCGAATCCAACCAGCAACACACAGAAAAACACCAGAATGTCCGCCAGACCAATCCAGCCCAGTTCCAATGCCGTCTCCGGACTGATCACAGCCCCGGACGACAGAAGACCGGAATCCTGGCTGAGCAGGCGGGCGCTGAGCGTTTCGCGAGCAACATCGTCAAGACGTGAGTCCGCCAGATGCATTACACTTCCATACACACTGGCCCAGGGGAAGAAAAATGCCACTTCCACATCAAACACAATGAACAACAACGCCACGACATAAAACCGCACGTCGAACTGAATATAGCTGGAACCGATTGCCGGCTCACCACACTCGTAAATTGCGTCCTTCTCTGCAGTTGGTAACTTCGGACGCAACAGGCGACCAAGCGTCAACGGCAACATCAGAAATGCCGTTGCCAAAGCACCAAAAAGCAGAAAATGGCCAATCAGATCTGTCATCGCAGATCGCTCCCTTTATTCCGTTTCAACACACCCGCTCAACACATTGAGGTGAACTGCTGCACAATTCCGTGTACTGCAACTCTCTGTTTTTTCCTGCTGCCCGCCTGCAACCCGTGCCGCCTGCAACCCGTGCCGTGCGGTCCGCCGATCATCTCAACAACTCTGGCCGAACTCCGATGAACCTGCAGCACTCGTCTCCGTCAGGAGCGGTCGACGACGCGCTTCTGAACACTCCCCGGAATGCCAGAACCCGAGTTCCGTGTCGCCGGGCCGCCAGCAGAACCAGACGTCACTCCCGCCCAGATGCCCACGGAAATCAACAAATCCCTGAGCCGGGTCAGACAGCCGCCCGCCAATCTGCCGCAACTCCGCTTCAAATTCATCCATCCGCTGATTGTCAGCTGTCAATTCCGCTTCCATCTGCAGAACTTCCTGCTCGTAAACAGATTCCGCGTCTTCCTGGTTGCGAACAGGATATCGCTCGCGCAGATCTCGCAGCCGCTCCCGCCGCTGAGACATGTCCTGATGCAACTCCATCGCGTCACGAACAATGCACCGCACAAGGGGCAGACGACGATTGACATCCTGCACAGACAGAACCCTGTTCTTCTGTAATTCAGCCATGTTTCGTTTCTCCCCCTTTTTCGCTGCCGCGATCTTCCTGTCTTTCAAGACAGTAGTTCGCTTAACAACAACCGTACAAGGAAACTCAGAGCGCCAGAAAACCTGCGTCACCAGTCAATCCCCGGCTCCGAAAGTTCTGCAGCACAGAGATCCACCCAAATCTGATGCCCCCGCGCAGAGACTCGCTCAGGTCTCTGCAAACTCAAACGGACTGGGTTCACCTTTCACCCAGACCGGCTGATGCAGCACCTTGGACTCCGATACAACTGCTGGATTCAGACTGGCTTTGCCCCACGCAATCTGCAACGGGAGTTTGGCGTAGTCTACAATGCACCCGTCACGACTATATCCACTCAGGTCGTAATTTGACCCCATAAAAATGCAGTCCACCGGACAAGGCTCCACACACAACGCGCAAAACATGCACTTGGTGTAGTCAATGGTGAATCCGTTAAGCCGAAAGCCTTTGCCGACGGGACTCTTTTCCTTATCGATGTAGATACAGTCGACCGGGCAGGCCACTGCACACTTTTCACACCCGATGCAGGTCGTCAGATCAAACCGATGAAATCCGCGATAGCGAGCCTTCACCTTCACCGGCACTTCCGGGTACTCGAAAATCTCCGTGTAGGTCCTGCGGCGATAAGTGCTGAGCATCGTGCGGAGGGTGACGTACATCCCCTCGAGGACTGTCACGACCGACATCCAGACATTGCGAAACCACATCAACATCAGCGAACTTCTCCAGAGTTACCGTGAACAGTGCTCACTTCAGAATCGCTTCGACTCATTCTGCTTCAGCAACCGCCAGTGGCAAGACCGCCAGTCGCAGCCAAACATTCCATAACAAGTCAATCAACTGCCAGATCAATCAACTGCCACACAGACAAGGACCGCCAGAATCATCCATCGCAGATTCTGACGACCACGTGTTCCGCCGAGAATCACCGGAGGGACCTGTTTCATTTGTCTCCGAACCAGGAATTCAGAGGCCGCAAAATTATAGGCGGGCAGGCTGCTTACGCAACCAGGAGCTTCCCCGTCCTGCAGGCGAGAACCCGCATTCTCGCAAAACTCTGCCGCAGGAACAGAAGCCGCTCAGCTTCCGAAACAACCCTGCAAATCACTCCACATCCGAGAGCCGGCACCAATCCAGCCTCGGCCGAATCGCTGCAACAACCCCGACCCAAAGCAGCAGGCAACAGGACGCAAATCCTGATCTGCCAGCCGTAAAACTGCTCACTCTGCCGCCGACAAACGCC
>JALRDR010000828.1 GCA_023262145.1 Planctomycetaceae bacterium
TCTGTGCCTGCGGTCACGGGGGCGGTTGAGGATGGCCGTGATGATTGATCCGGAGCAGCAAACGGCGGCAGGATCATGGCTGTCAAACTGCCGGACCAGGCTGTCTTCGTGGTTGCCGGTTGCAGCGGTGGCTGCAGCGGGCACGACTGTTCGGAGTCGCAAGCTGGCCAGTTCCGGCGATGATTCCCCCTGGCTTCGCTCATGTTGACATGCTGCAGGGGGCGAATTAGCCTTTGCCGCGCCGGTCAGCAGAGATCGCGTTCGGTTGCATCCTGCGAAGGCTCTTTCCCGCGAATCGCCTGTAAAATGCCGACGGGCGCACAGTCCGCACAATTCGGCTGGGGCTTCTGCAGGCCTGACGCGAGATCCTGGTAAGGTGTTCAGTCAGAAATATTCAGATGAGTGCAGCAATCCTCAGCGTGCAGACGGCTTTACTGATCCTTGTCGTAATTCTGTCGGGGCAGCGGGCGATCGAGGCAGCTCCGGACACCGATTTTTCGGAGCGATTCCGGGCTGAGGTGGCACCTTGTTCTGCCGCAGAATTGTCTCAAGCGTCATTCCGGCGACAAGTTGGAGGGCGGACTGAATCTGACGAGTCGTGACGCACTGTTACGCAGTGGAGCTTCCGGATCGGTGTTTGACGCTGCGACGGTGGAAGACAGTCTGCTGCTGTCTGCGCTGCGTCATGAGGGGCCGCAGGTGCCACCAGACGGGCGTGTTTCCGTGCAGCAGATCCAACTGATCGCGGACTGCAGCTGGTGCTGCAACGCCCACCGACTCAGAATGAGACTGCTGCCGGTGCAACGCTGCTGACGGACCTGCAGGATCAGGAGCAGCTGAGTCCGGATGATGTGGTGCGTTATTTCTGCCTCACTGTTCTGAACCGGAGCGAGTCTATTCTTGTTGACTGATTCTTGTTGTTGACTGAGATAGTGGCAGGGGCGGCAGGAGGAGTGCCGCAGGAGTGGCAAAGCTGCGAGTTGGCAGGCAGTTCATGGCAAACCCTGCACGGGACAGTGGCGAACGGGTAGTCGAGGTGTCGATGAGTAAGTGGTTGCCGGACTCTATGGATCGAGCGGCAACGAGCAGGCTGGTGACGGCAGGCGGTCAGGAATTATGAACAAACGGACAAAAGAGCTGGCAGAAACCCGGCGACTACAGGCGGAGCATCTGCGGGAAGAATCTGCAGACTGGAAACGCTGGGGCCCTTACCTGTCAGAACGGCAATGGGGTACGGTGCGGGAAGATTACTCGGCGGATGGCACGCCGTGGGATTCCTTCCCGCATGATCACGCACGCAGTCGCACCTATCGCTGGGGAGAGGACGGGCTGCTGGGGATCACTGATCGCCAGTGTCGCCTGTGTTTTGCGCTGGCATTGTGGAACGGCCGAGATCCGATCCTGAAGGAACGCCTGTTCGGAGTCAGTGGCACTGAGGGCAACCATGGTGAGGACGTCAAGGAGGAGTACTACTACCTTGAGTCCACTCCCACACACTCTTATCTGAAAGGGTTGTACAAGTATCCTCAGCAGGAATATCCCTACGCGAAGCTGGTTGCAGAGAATCGTGATCGTGGTCGCGAACTGCCGGAGCTGGAGCTTGCTGACACGGGAATCTTCGCTGAGCGGAGATGTTTCGACGTATTTGTGGAATATGCCAAGGCCAGTCCGAATGACGTACTGATCCGCATCCGGATCGAGAACCTTGGCCCCAAGGCGGCCGATCTGCATGTGCTTCCACAGCTCTGGTTTCGCAACACCTGGTCATGGGGAAGTGGTTTTGAGCAGGACGTCCCAAAACCTCTGCTGCGGCAGACATCGGATCGTCAGATTCTGGCGGAGCATGCCACGCTGGGAGAGTTCACTCTGACAGCAGCTCCGGGACCTTCCGGGAAACTTCCGGAATGGTTGTTCACGGACAACGAGTCAGCTCCTGAGTTTCTTCCCCCCACGGTGGACTCCAGTGGATACAGCAAGGATGCGTTTCATCACTATCTGGTCGGTCGTCGACCGGATGCAGTGAATCCGGAACTCAAGGGAACCAAAGCGGCTGCTCGCTATAAGCTCAGAATCCAGGCGGGCGATACTGCTGAACTGCGACTTCGTCTGAGCAGTACTGAGAGTGGCAGCACTGAAGTTGAGGGAGCAGCATGGGAACGCTGCTTTGCAGACCGTATTGCTGAATGTGAAGAATTCTACGGCAGTGTGATTCCGCAGGGGCTGTCCGCGGAGGAGCAGCGATTGCTGCGACAGTCCTATGCCGGTCTGCTCTGGTCCAGACAGTTCTACCATTACGTGGTGTCCGACTGGCTCGATGGTGATAAATCCACGGGAGCTCCTCCGGAATCCCGTCGCGAACTGCGGAATGCGGACTGGCCGCATCTGTTCAATCGCGATGTGATTTCCATGCCGGACAAGTGGGAGTATCCGTGGTATGCGGCGTGGGACCTGGCATTTCACATGGTGCCCCTTGCGGATGTTGATCCGTGGTTTGCAAAGGAGCAGCTGTTGCTGTTTCTGCGTGAATGGTACATGCATCCGAACGGTCAGATCCCGGCGTACGAATGGAATTTCAGTGATGTGAATCCGCCGGTGCATGCATGGGCCTGCTGGCGGGTTTATCGCGAATCGGCTGCTCCGGGCGAACGCGATCGTCTGTTTCTTTCCCGATGTTTTCAGAAGTTGCTGCTGAACTTCACGTGGTGGGTCAACCGCAAGGATGTGCTGGGCAAGCATGTGTTCAGCGGAGGATTTCTGGGGCTGGATAATATCGGAGTCTTTGACCGCTCGCGTCCGTTGCCAACCGGTGGTCATCTGCATCAGGCTGACGCCACTGCGTGGATGGGATTCTTTTGCGCACGCATGCTCACGATCGCACTGGAACTGGCCAGTGAAAATCCGGCCTATGCGGATATGGCGTCCAAGTTCTTCGAACATTACATCGAGATCGCCGACGCCATGAACTCCCTGGGATCCATGGGCCTGTGGGACGAACAGGACGGGTTTTACTACGATCATCTTTATCACGAGGGGCAGAGCATTCCGCTGCGTGTGCGATCGATGGTGGGGCTGATTCCCCTGTTTACCTCGGTCATTCTGAGCGATGCGGTGCTGGAGAAACTGCCTGGGTTTCGACGGCGCACAGAGTGGTTCATTCGTCATCGAGCTGATCGCGTCAGCAACATTACATTCCTGCAGAAGTCCGTGGATACGTCCGGTCGCTCAGGAGGGGGGGTAAGACTGCTGGCGATCCCGACTCGGGAACGTATGGAGAAGATGCTGCGTTATCTGCTGGATGAAAATGAATTCCTGTCACCGTGGGGAATTCGCTCCTTGTCCCGGGTGCATGCAGAGAATCCGTTTGTGCTCGAAATGGACGGGGAAGAGCACGGCATCGGCTACGTACCAGGTGACTCTGATTCGGGCATGTTTGGAGGAAACAGCAACTGGCGCGGACCGGTCTGGTTTCCACTGAATTATCTGCTGATCGAGTCTCTGGAACGTTACGGGGAATTTTATGGAGATGATTTCCGAGTGGAATGTCCGGTTGGTTCAGGTACCTGGATGACGCTCTGCGAGGTCGCCGAAGAGCTCATGCGACGGCAGGTCAGTCTGTTTACTCCGGACCAGTCCGGGGCCCGTCCGTGCCATGGAGGTGACCAGCGTTATCGGGATGATCCGGCCTGGCGGGACCTGCTGCTGTTTCACGAGTACTTTCATGGCGAGAACGGTCGGGGACTGGGAGCAAGCCATCAGACGGGCTGGACAGCTCTGGTTGCCAAACTGGTGCAGCGACTGCACCGTGACGATGATGCACGGCACCGTCGCCACAACTGACAACGCCACAGTTGATTCCTTCAGATTTCTGCTGGGACGGACGGGACTGCACTCGTCAGCCGCCGCTGCCCTCGTGATAATCTGAACATCATCTCGGATGCAAATCAGTCTGCCTTCAATGAACAAAGGGGCTTGCAATGCTCGAACAGGAAGGTTCGCCGGATCACTGGCCACCGCTGGGGTTGCCGGCTGGCAGCGTACGGGCCCTGATGACGCTCATTGTTGTTGCGGTGGTGACGCAGGGGATTGTCAGGTCACAGCCTGTTGATCCGCTCTGGACAGAGACGCTCCTGATCGCGCTCGCCTGGTACTTTACAGCGCGACGATTCCTTGCTCTGCCTCCCGATCTGCTTGTTCGACTTCAGCAGGAAGGACACATCGAGCAGGAACACAATCCGCTCTATCTGCCCCGCCATTCGATTCGAGTGCTGATCGTGGTCAACTTCTGCGGGCTGGCCTGGTGGCTGCAGCAGGAAGGCCGACTGCAGGAACCCGCAGCTGTATCACTGCTGGTTATGGTCGCGGCTGTTGTCTTTGGCAGTCTGATTCGTGGAATTGCCATCAGACTGGGACTGCGCAAACAGTCTCGCTGGAGCAGTCGCTGGGGGGATCTGCGGGCACTCGCTGTACTCGGTACGGTCGTGGCAGCCGCGGGGATGCGTTTACTGATGCAGGAAAATCATCCGTTGCCTGAAATTGATCGGGTGGCTCTGGCGCTGATGCTGTTTTACTTCGGAGCTCGCTGACAGCGGTGGAATCCGCGTGTCTGCCAGAACAACGGTTTCTGCAGGCCGTTACTTCGGTGTCGACGCTGGTGGTGTGGTGGGATGCTGCAGCCTGACGTCCTCGTCCGGGGGCACCAGAATCGGTTCAAGTGCGCGGCCTGCTGCCCATCGTTTCAGGCTCTGCAGTGTGCGTTGACCTTTCAGATAGTAGCTGTTGTCCATGCTCTGAATGATGTCTCGACAGACCTGACGCAGCTGCTGTTCCGGAATCTGCTCAGTCGGCTGCAGAAAGCGGTTGTCCCGCATCCAGCGAGTGATCATCAGCGCCATTTCCTCGTGTCCGCGGAATGAAGGATGAACGTGATCCACCATGATATTGCTGCCGGGGATGCCACTGGGGCTCTGCTCTGCCAGCAGTTTATGAGCATCCAGCAGTGGGGTACCGGTTGCGCGGGCTACGGACCGCAGCTGAAATTCCAGCTGTGAAGTCATGCGGAGGGGGCAGAGATCCTCATCGACAGCCCGTTGCAGGGAAACAGCAGCTTCTGCAAATCGGTGATCAAGCAGTTGCAGTTGCCCGAGTTGATACCAGCTGATCGCGCTGCCGGGATCCGCTTTGACGCAGTTTTCGACCAGCTGAATTGCGGAGGCCGGATCCATGGACGCGAGCGTCTGAGCCTGCTGCAGTTGTGCCAGCAACTCAGCAGCTGAGGTGCCCTGAAGGTTGGCGGAGAATTCGGATTTGAACGGCGGGCAGGCGCTCAGATTTACTGGTGGACGGATCAGCAGCAACGGGATTTTTTTCTGCAAACAAAGTTGCACTACGCGTTTGAGGTTATGCGCAAAGTGCTGCTCAACATCGCTGGCGTGCTGCTCGTCGCGATGAAAGCGATCCAGACCATGGGACTGGTCCAGCCGGGTGAGCACTTCTGCAGGCAGGATGGGGCGCGTCCCGGATGCCTCAGCAGTCGGCTGAGTCAGCTGAATTGCGGCGCGGACGAAGTGAAGTCGGGTGAGCAGTTGCACAAATGGCTGCAGCAGCGGTGCCAGCTGCCTGCGGCCGGACCAGGATGTGTCTTCAAGGAATTCATTCTGTCCGGTGCAGAGGATGAACAGATCGGGGGTGTATGCAGTGCATTCCTCGATAATTGGCAACAGACGATAGCTGGCGTAGGAAACACCGCCGCAGTTAACGACTTGCCAGCGCGTCTGCGGCTGTGACCGCTTCAACACAGATTCAAGAAATGCTGGAAAGCTGGTTTCGATGGACCACGGACGCCCCTGTACCGTGGAGCCGCCAAACACAAAGATGCGGAATTCGTCAGCTGATTTCTGAATCGGAAATTCGACACTTCGGAAGAACTTCTCACGGGCAGCGACGGTGCGGAAGAACCGGCCGGAAGGATCCGGTGCGAAGAGATTACTGGTGGCCGCGAATCCGACAAAGGGATCGATTGCCGGGTCAATACACCCCCAGCCGCAAAGCCTGCAGGTCAGTTCCAGAAACAGGAGCGGGAGCAGGCCGAAGAACAGTGCCAGCAGGCGAAACAGAGAGCGACGGCGTGGAGGTGAGACAGCCGCCTTGCGGATCGCTGCAACGGCCACTTTCATTGGACGGTGTTAAGCAGAGCATCCATACGGGACATTTCCATGAGGCCGGTGAACTCGGTCACCATGGTGCCACTGCGGAAAACTCGAACTGCAGGTATCGCGTTGGCTTTGAGCTCTGCGGCAAGCCCGGGGTTTTCATCCACATTCAGTTTCACCACGACCAGATTGTTCTTCCACTTTTTCTTCAGCTCCTCCAGCTCAGGAGCCAGTGCGCGGCAGGGACCGCACCAGGGAGCCCAGCAGTCGACAAGTACGAGCGTACTGTCGGGGCGGTTGACTTCCTGCTGAAATGTACTTTCATCGTGCTCGATTTTTCCGTCGTTCAGAGCCAGGACTTCCACCGGGCCATCCATGTCCCTGGGAGCGGCCTGACCGGCGAGTGGTGCATCCACGCAGCCAGAGGCCACAAGCAGCAGAACAGCAACAAAAACGCTGGAGAATCTCATCTTGTCGGCCTGTCGTGGGAGTTGAAGCTGGTGTTGGTCGATCGGCGAAGTCTATCAGCCAGGGAGGTCGATCGGCAAACAGAATCCCGCTGCTGCGACTGCAGCGCAGCACATCGGGAATCCATCTTTTCAGGAAAAATGCGGCAACTGTCATTGTCCACGGCAATGGAGTTACATGTCTGCAATTGCAGCCGGCATTGATCGGTTTCATGCTGTTCCGCGGGTTTTTCCGAGAATTAGCGGGAATTGCGGTGTCCCCGGGTGACTTTCCGGATTCAATTTGGCGAAGTAGCAGATAGAATTTCCTGACTGCAGACGACGGTTCTGGCTGCAGGCCTGCGTGCGATCCGCTCCTGTTGCTTTCACGGTGTCAGGCAGTGTGGTTCCGCCAGCAGTCGTTTGTCCGGCAGTTGTTTGCCCAGTCGTTCTGCATTCCCAGGGGACTGCAAAACGCAGGGCAAACGCCCTGATTTGCCGGGGACGGCTGGTTGATGCCCGAACGCCACTTGAGGCGACCCGGCAGGGCCAGTACCAACGTAATTTCAGGCAGTTTTGTTCAGAT
Organism: Planctomycetaceae bacterium; assembly: GCA_023262145.1. GTDB lineage: Bacteria > Planctomycetota > Planctomycetia > Planctomycetales > Planctomycetaceae > SXXK01. The sequence continues at coordinate 7,182 of JALRDR010000828.1, forward strand.
AGATTCACATCAGCGGAGACAGTGTGATGTCGGTAGTACTCAGTGAAAATGCAGCAAACGAAATCAAGCGCGTCATCTCAGAGCAGAACCGCCCCGAATTGAAGTACGTGCGGATTGGTGTTGTGGGCGGTGGATGCAGTGGCTTCCAGTACTCCTTCGATTTCACCAACTCTTATGACGCAGAGAATGACCTCTTTGAAGAGCATCATGGCGTCGGGGTTGTTGTCGACAAGAAAAGTGACCTCTACCTGGACGGTACAGAAGTGGACTTCTACACCGATCTGTCTCGCCGAGGATTCACGTTCAACAATCCCAATGCGGTCAAGTCGTGTGGTTGCGGTAGTAGCTTTTCTGCCTGATGACAGACGGCTGAGTTGCAGAGTTTGAACCTTCTGCATTGCCGTTGCTGGCACGGGCTCTGCTTCGGGCAGGGACACTGCTTCGGGCAGGGACACTGCTTCGAACCGTAGTCGCTTTGCACAGAACTCAGGAAAGACTGTCGACTGAAGTCGGCAGTCTTTTTTTGTGGCTGCTGATTATGTTGCGGAAAACTTCTGCAGGAGCCCGCTGGCCTGCAGCCGGATCGGCCTCGGGCTGCCAGCACATCCTGTCGGCTCATCCGGAAACAGGAGGCTCCAGTCGCACCCCGCGATGTGCAGCAGCAGTAGTTCTCTGCTGCTGTTCTGCAATAAGAGTGTGGCGGAATCCTGCACCCAGCGCCCTGTTTCTGAGGACATGACCATTCCGTTGGCTGCGGGCGGGGACCAGTGCTGCTGC
>JALRDR010000900.1 GCA_023262145.1 Planctomycetaceae bacterium
GCAGCAGCAGCAGCAGCCAGCCATACGGGCCACCGCGCCAACTCAGCCATCCCGGGCAGTCGATTCAGCGGGACGTCCCACGCACTTTCTGCAGCAATCAACGCTGTATATGGCGGCTCAATCACCGTGACATCAGCAACCGGCTCCGGTAACCAACGACTGAGAAGCAGAAGCCATGCGGCCAGCCACCAGCTGATTCCACTCAGTTGCCAGCCCCGTTGATTCATCGTGCCAGCTCGCTTTCCTGCCGTACCCGGATCCAGTGATCTGTAAATGGCAGATGCGGGACAGTTTCCACAGCTGGCATATGACAGTCCAGACAGTTATCCGCCATGCCGGCACCGCACAGCGTGTGATCGGTTGCGGCCGGATCGTGACATTGCACACACTGCCAGATTCCTCGAGGGTTCTGGCTGGCCATGGGACGATGGGGGTCGTGACATGAAGTGCAGGACATCTGAGATTGCTGGTAACACTTTGACTGACTGAGCCCGATCGGCTGAAACCGAACAATGTCCGGATTGTCCGGGCGTACCGTTCCTGGCTTCTGCTCATCAGCCCGCCTGTGACATTGAGCGCAGCGTGCGACGGAGTCGTCGCGGTCGGACAGTATCCACGCCGGATCCTGGTATGCTCCCTCAGTGGCTACATGGCGAGCCCGCGGACCGTGGCAGCGCTGACACGTCACACCGCCATGAATCCCCGATTCATCAATGACACCGTCCACAACCGGAAGTCGCGACGAATGACAGGAGAAACAGCGCCATGCACGCGGCCCGTCAAACAGCAGTCCGAGACTGGCAATCGCGCCTTCGCCAGCAGCCTCCGGATGACCGGGTGTCGCCACAAAGTCCGCAATCGAATGAAACCAGGTCCAGCGAAACTCCAGAAGATCCATACTTCCCAGAGCGTCGGGCATGGTACTGATCCAGGTGCGTGCATGTTGCCCGCTTCCTACGCACCAGTGGAGCGGAATTGAGTGGCGAATTTTCCCCGCATTTCGTACTCCGACTGGTTGCCCGTCAGGCATCATCACTGCAACTGACTCACTTTGTCCCAGCGGGGATTCCGCCAACTCTCGCAGCAGTTTCAAAGATTCCGGGTCGTCTGCCGGACGAAGTGTATTGGCGTGCCCCGTCAATGCGAACTCACGCGACTGCTCATGACAGTCTGCACAACGCTGCTCGTCCACCCAACCTGCAGCGGACGCGGAAACGTCTGTGCGGTCCTGTGTTGATGGGATCGACCGGGGCCACAGCAGACTGACCAGCGGTCCCCCCAGCAACACCAACAATGCCACAGCCGCAACACCCACGACTCGCGGGGAACACAGTGGCGGTACGGACTGACCGGCTGCTTCATCTGCATCAGAGTTGTTTGTCATGGCGTCCAGATGAACCTGTGTGCGAGGTGGCCCGCGAAAATCAGCTTGCGTCCATTCATGATGTCACTTCGCAGCAGGTGCTGCAGGTACTGAGAGTCTTCTGCGCTGCTGCACGAACAGATCCTGGTGGAGAATCCATCATTCGCCAGTTGCCATAAATTTCTTGTTTGCAATGACTGCGAGTGACGAACATGTGGCTGGCAGTACAACATGGCGGCCAATCGAATTTGTTCCGTCTGCAGTTGTCTGCGGCCTGCAGCCAGCCGAAAATTCGCTGATTCTGAGTCCAACAGCGGGCGACACCCGACTCCGACGGCAGTCTTCGCCCGGCAGTCTTCGCCCGGCGTGTCCACCTGCAGAACGATCTGTCCCCGCAGCCACGCACAGCCGCAGCAGCGCCTGTTGCAGAACTGCTGCTGCTCGCCCGTAGCCGACTGCCGACTGCCGACTGCCGACTGCCCATTGCAATCTGCCGGGAAGCCAGGCCGGGACGAAGGCAGAGCGGTAGTATAGCAGGCTGCAGATTCTGCAGCCAACGCCCTCGACGTTGCGGTACGTGATGGCCGTTCAGTCAGGAACAATTCGATACCCTCCCGCGTATACCGCAGAGCAATGCACTATGCTGACCGGCTGACGACCGTTCCGGAACTTCGTGCTCGCGGCAATGGACAACCTGCAGCTGAGACGTCAAGCATTCTGTTTGGTCAGCTGAAGGGTATTTGCCAGCCCGCCCAGGTGCCGAATCACAACGACTTGCCAATCCCCCTGCCACTCAGTCCCCTGTCAGGCATGCCGCACCCCAAATACCATTCTGGCATCGGGAAGCCGTCACGTTTTTTTGCACCTTCCATTGAACTGGATGGCGCTGCATCATAGAAGGCGGGAAAAGAGAATTCAGGGCATTGCCCGGTCCATCCCCCGGCAGGTTTGCAGCAATGATCATCGTCCTCGGCGGATCCGGATATGTTGGCTCAGCGATTCTGCGAGTACTGCAGCAGCGCAACATTGCTCACCGCACCATTTCCCGCAGCGAATGCGACTACACGCAGGCCTCATCTCTGACCCACCTGCTCCACGAAACGCGGCCGCACTTTCTGATCAATGCCGCCGGATTCACCGGACGTCCCAATGTGGATGCCTGTGAGCTTCGGAAAGCGGAGTGTCTTGCCGGAAATGCGGTTCTGCCGGGGATCATTAACGACGTCTGCGAGCAGATCGAACTGCCGTGGGGACACATCTCATCCGGGTGCATCTTTACCGGGACGCGCGCGGATGGTCAGGGATTCACTGAACAGGACCAGCCCAACTTCTCCTTCCGTCAGAACAACTGCAGCTTTTATTCCGGCTGCAAAGCGCTTGGTGAGGAGACGCTGGCTGCAGCACAACAATGCTATGTCTGGCGATTGCGGATTCCGTTTGATCACCACGACGGCGGCCGGAACTACATCTCCAAACTGCTGCGTTATGAGCGACTGCTGTCGGCCACAAACAGTCTGACCCAGCTGGAAGAATGTGCCGCAGCCTGCATCGACAGCTGGACGAATCGTATTCCGTTTGGGACCTACAACCTGACCAATCCGGGATCGGTGACCACAGCCGAAGTCGTTGAGCTGATTCAAAAGAACGGACTGACGGATCGCGAATTCAGTTTCTTCGACAGCGAAACCCAATTCCTGCAGCAGGCGGCCATCACTCCCCGCTCGAATTGCATCCTGGACTGCTCAAAGGCACTGCGAGCCGGCCTGCAGCTCAGTCCGATTCATGAGGCACTCGACACCGCCATGCGCAACTGGATTCCGGCAACGTGAACACAGTGGGTCAGGGCTGAGTCTACCCGGCAGGTTCTGATCCGCGGCCGGCGAATGCTGCCGCTGTGAATCCTGTCACTGTGCACGCACCCGGGCTGTCAGCGCTCGTCCGCAGGCAGTTCAGCCTGCACTCGAAATCCC
>JALRDR010000915.1 GCA_023262145.1 Planctomycetaceae bacterium
TGCCCGGGGGCAGCACATGACCCTTGAAATCAACGGCGTTCGTTGTTCCGAACTGATCGACCGGGAAACGGAACATTCTGACCTCACCGGGATCCTCGGACTGCAACTACGTTCCGGCGAACCCATGAAGGTACAGTTTCGCAAAATCCAGCTCAGGAAGTTCACGGAGTCACCATGATTACCCGGTTCTACCTGTTGCTGACCCTGTTGCTGGTGCTGCAGCCTGCGAAGCTGATATGGGCTCAGTCTGCTGATCAGCCACCACGCCAGCGACGATCGGATCCGGAGAATGCACACGATCCTTCGACGGTCCTGCTTGAGGATGATGTTGCCCGACTGGTGTGCACAGGCTGGGGGCTGCAGATCAAGCGTGAGAACGAACAGGGACGCTGGCTGACTGAAGCCTCGATCTTCGCACCAGATGAACGCCCCGAATGGCACCAGCAACTGGTGCCTGAAAACCGTGGCCATTTGTGGGCCCCCGACCTGATCCGCCTCAACGATCGCCTGCTGGTTTATTATTCCGTCTCTTCGTTCGGAAAGAACACATCTGCCATTGGTCTTGTCGAAGGCACGACGCTTAATTCCGCATCCGATCAGTGGCAGTGGATCGATCGTGGTCCGGTCATTCGCTCCGTAGCCTCCGACCATTTCAATGCCATTGACCCTGCAGTGTTTTCCGCCCCGGACGGTCGATTGTGGATGACATTTGGCTCGTTCTGGGAAGGCCTGCAGCTGGTGGAACTGGATCCCGCCACCGGACTGCTGAAAAATGAAAATCCGACTCCCGTCCGGCTGGCATGGCAGCAAGAAATCGAAGCTCCATTTCTGACACACCGGGAAGGCTGGTATTATCTGTTTCTGAACCATGGCAAGTGCTGCCGAGGAGTGGAAAGCACCTACGAAATTGTCGTTGGGCGAAGCAGATCCATCTCCGGGCCGTATCTGGATGATACAGGTCGGGAATTGCTGCAGGCAGGCGGACGGACCGTTCTGAAATCTCATCAGCGCTGGATCGGACCGGGGCATGCCTCATTGCTGAATCGCCATGGTAAGGAATGGCTGGTGCACCACTATTACGACCGTGAACAGCAGGGGAGATCTCGCGTGCGGCTTGTCGAACTGCACTGGACGAAAGACGGATGGCCCGAAGCGCGGCTGCCGTAATCACGAAAGGATCTTCACCCGCGGCACAATCAGCAGGTAAGCCCCCGCTTGAGAATGCCCGCTCGCCTCAAGTCACACTGACCGCATTCAGAATTCGCCGGCCTGTGCAGCATCGACCAGCGACTGCAGATCGACCAGCCACTGCAAGTCGGTCCAGCAGAGCCTGTTTCACTTTTCCAGAGCATTGAACTTCCAAACAGAAGAAGAACACGACTATGGCAGAACCAGTAAACTGCGTCGCCGTCATCACAGGTGGCGGCACCGGCGTCGGGCGAGAGACATCCTTGCGACTGGCAGCACTCGGCTATCGCATTGTCCTGAACTACTCACGATCACAGGCCGAGGCTGAGCAGACAGTTCAGGACATTCAGGCACTCGGATCCGACGCACGATGCCTGCAGGCGGACGTCGCGTCAGATG
>JALRDR010000726.1 GCA_023262145.1 Planctomycetaceae bacterium
CGGCTGTGTGTGGACAAGCCCCTGCAGTGACTCTGCAGCGACGGAGTACTTTTCCGGAAGGAATCGACATGTATCGGTCTGAACTTACCTGCAGTCTGTTCGGTTGTTTGCTGCTGTTGGCCCTTACAGAGAGTGCCTGCGGGCAGGTTGCGGTTTATCCCGACGAGCCGAAACCTGCTCAACTCGCGAAAAATTCCGCAACTCAGGTCTCAGCAAGCTTTACTCGTCCAGCTGGTTTCACGGAGTACATCAGTTCGGTCCTGCAGCAGGAACAGCCGGCTGAGAAATGCGGTGACAGTGAAACCGCAATCGTTGCAGCGGAGGTTGCCTGCACGCCTTCCCCTGGTGGGCATAAAGAATGTCCCGTGTGCCGACGTGCAGTTGCAGATCGGGTAACGGTTGCAGACATGAAGGAGTCTGTGGCAGATCGAATTCTGATCACACTGAAGCAGGTTCCGCGTCATTTCGGCCGTGACAACACGTTTCAGGGGACCCGATCGTGGTGTCGGGATCGCTTCAGTAACGGTGTTGCTCTGATGCCCGGTCAGATCCTTTCTGCTCCCGCAAAAAGCTGTCTGTGCGCGGAATGTGCCACCGCTGCAGGCTGTGCCGAGATCGGTTCGGTCCCCGAAGTGCCGGCGCAGGATAAGCCGTCCGATTCTTCCTCACTGCCGCTCTGGCATCAGCATCGAAAAGACCAGGATACCGCCAGGGACGATGTTCCACTGCCACTTGAAGGGAATCCAGCAGAGGCTGTCGAGGAGGCGGTGCAGGAACCAGTGGCCACCGAGACTGCTCCCGGCGCTCCAGGTTCGGACTATGTGGAACCACCAGCATGGAATGGTCGTCGCAGCGCGGCCGGTTCGCCTGACGCGGAGAGCTGAGTGCCCCGCTGCGGGGAGCGTGCAGTGCTGAATGGCATTGCGGTGGTGCTTCTGTGAACGCGCATGACATGCCACAGGATTCAGGTCGTTCCCCCGACAGATTCCTGTTCGCCTGCAGAGCCAGCAGTCTCCTGCTGGCTCTGTGTGCGTCTGGGGCGAAAGTAACGCTTTGATTCATTGACAGCGGTGCGTCGTGTCATCAGGCGTACCAGCAGTGTCATGAGATAGTCCTTCCAGCCGGGCACGACGTACTGCCGACGTTTCTCCAGGGCACGCAGTCCCAGTTTTACAACTCGCGTCGGCGTCTGAGAGATGTGTTTTTCGAGCCAGCCGGGCGCGCCTGCATGATCAAAGAACTTCGTGCGAGTGACACCCGGACAAAGTGCCATCACGGTGACTCCACGACTGCGTGCTTCTGCCCAGAGCGCTTCACTGAAGTGCAGAATGTAGGATTTGCTGGCCGCATAAGCCGACATGAAGGCAACCGGCTGAAACGCAGCCTGTGAGGAGATATTGATGATCGCTCCGTGCTGGCGTTCAAGCATTCCGGGCAGAAAGCGGTAGGTGAGGTCAGTCAGTGTGAGCAGATTCAGGCTGAGCATGCTGCGGACTTCAGCGGGATCCGTGGATTCAATCTGCCCGATGAGTCCGATTCCAGCATTGTTGACGACCAGTTCCACTTCAACGCCCATGCGCTGCAGTTCGCCGAACAGCAGTTCTCCCGCATCGGGTTCTGACAGGTCAATTTCAGCGATATGACAGCGAGTGCCGTGGCGTGTGTTCAGTTCGCGGGCAAGTTCAGTCATGCGGTCACGTCGCCGCGCAGCCATGATCAGGTGCATTCCCCGAGCAGCCAGCTGCACGGCAAATTCAGCTCCGATCCCGGAGGATGCGCCAGTGATCAGCGCCCAGCGGTCATTAAAACGATCCAGCACGTCAGGTGTTCCGTGTCTCTCAGACGATCAGTGATTGAACATGAACTCTCGAGTATTGATGATTGCCCAGATCAGATCTTCCCATGCCGCTGCGGGCGGAGCAGGTACAGCGTCTGCTGCGGCTGCTGGTGCCTGTGAGGTGAGGTATTCAATCGCGATCTGCTGTTCTTCCGCAGTGGGGCTGCGGCTGAAGGCCCGCAGGTACACTTCAGCCACACGTTCGGAAAGCGGAGTGGAGGAATCGGCAAGCTGCTTTGCCTGACCATTGGCCTGCGAAAGTTTGCCGCGGATCTCAGCAGAGTTCATCAGGTGCAGGCTCTGAGCAAGGCTGGATGAGCTGACTCGCTCACACTCGCATACGCTCTCGTTTTCCGGTCTGCCAAAGACCTTCAGGAAGGGAGAATTGCGATTGAAGCTGTTGTCCGGAAGTGCGATTGCACGCGTGCCCGCTGGCAGATTGGGAAAACTGGTACTGCTGCCGGCAACATCATCGATTGAGTCGAGCAGCACTTCCGCCTGCAGGCGTCGCGGATAGTAGTGCGAATAGTTCTGCTGATCCCGGGCGTTGTCCGGCAGCGGAACGGAACTGAGCTGATACAGGGAGGAGGTCGTGATCAGGCGAACGAGTTGCTGCAGATCAAATCCGGAACGGACAAACTCCTGCTCCAGAGCTGTCAGCAGTTCCGGATTCGACGGAGGGTTGCTGTCTCGGATGTCGTCCTCCGGTTCAATGAGTCCACGGCGGAAAAAATGCTTCCAGTAGCGATTGACCAGTGCCCGAGCAAACCATGGATTCTGCGGTGAGCTC
>JALRDR010001067.1 GCA_023262145.1 Planctomycetaceae bacterium
TCAGAATCACGTGGCCCGGAGGTGGATCGCGGGAACGCCAGAACATCCTGACACTCAGCCCGGGACAGATTCTGGCCGTCTATGGGCTTGCGGGCTCCGGACGCTCGTCACTCGCCGCACGCATGCTGCAGCTGAAGGAACCGAACGGCCTGCAGATTCTGCTCGGTGACCAGCCCTTGCGGGGAATAACGCCCAGCCAGCGAATCCGGGAGGGCTTGTCTCTGTTGCCCGAAGATCGTCTTACCCAGTCTGTCTTTGCGTCACACGACGTCTGCGCCAACACGATCGTCTCAGCTCAGGCTGTCCGCAGCCCGCTGGCATTGACCGACCCAGTCAGGGCATACCGACGGACACAGGCCGTAATTTCAGAGTTTTCAGTCCGCTGTAACGGCCCTCAGCAGAATATGCGATCCCTTTCCGGCGGCAACCAACAGAAACTTCTGCTGGGCCGCTGTCTGCTCAATCACCCCCGCCTGCTGATCCTCGACGAGCCCACACGAGGTGTCGATGCCGCCGCCCGTACTGAACTGCATACAGCGATCGCTCGCCAGGCTGCCGCCGGCACTGCTGTCATGATGATTACTTCCGACCTTGAGGAGGCACTGTCGCACAGTCATCTCATCGCAGTTCTTGAACACGGACAGCTGTCGGGCGTCTTTCCAGCTGAGGAAACCCGTCGACAGGCGATCACAGCAGCCGCCTTTGGACTGCCTTCGCCGTCCGACAGCAGTTCGCAACAGAGCATCAGCGTATCACCGGCAGCTCCTCTGCCAGCCAGCCTTGTGCAACTTACTCCTTCTGCCCGCACTGCGGCAGATCCCGCCAGGCAATCGTCGCTGAGGCCGCATCGTGATCCCCGGCTCAGGCTGCTGACATTTCTGGTCGCTGCGCTGATGCTGTTGCTCTCAATAACCTCCAGTGGCTTTCGACCAATCAGTGTCATCGATGCAGCAGCACCACTGGGTATTCTCGCACTCGCCGCGATGCTGGTGATCATCGCTGGTGGAATAGACATTTCCATCGGTTCAATTCTCGCCGTGTCCGCAGCGGTTGCCGCGCACATGCTGCAACTGCCGCTCCCTGTATCCCTGACCATACCGCTTGCATTCATCGCCTCCCTTACCAGCGGGGGCTGTTGTGGATTTCTGAATGGCTGGCTGCACATTCGTTTCCGCATCCATTCCATCGTTGTGACACTCGGCACGCTCTCCATTTATCGTGGCATCGTGATCCTGCTGCTGGGGCGCAACGCAATGACCGGATTACCGCCACAGCTGAACCTGTTCAGCCAGCATCGTGAAACCGGCTTTCGCACGGGCATTCTTATTGCAGCCTGCGTCTGCGGAATTGTCTGGGTCTTTCTGAGGCGCACCCCCCGCGGACGTTCCTTCTATGCCGTCGGTTCATCACCAGCAGCGGCACATCAATGCGGGCTCTCGCTCAGCTCGGTCCGTCTGCGGAGCTTTGCGTCTGGTGGAGCTCTGGCCGGCCTGGCCGGCTTTCTGCAGCTGGCAACCAACATGCAGATGCAGGGCACGCTGGGAAGCGGCTATGAACTGACTGCCATCGCAGCGGCAGTCATAGGAGGTGTGGCGATTGACGGTGGGCGAGGAACAGTGGCCGGGG
>JALRDR010000752.1 GCA_023262145.1 Planctomycetaceae bacterium
GCGTTGGCCAGAAATAGAAACTCTAGGTCGGATCCATTTAAGGTTTTGGCGCCGCTGGCCTTCACATATAAACGTAGCGTTCCTAGAAGACTATTCGTACGGTAGTCAAGGGAAAGTATTTCACATTGCTGAGAATGGTGGTGTGTTGAAAGATCAATCCGCAGCAAGAAGGAACCGTGGCAGGAATCACGAATCGTCAGCGGTGACGACAACCGGAGTCTGGGAGAATGCAGTGGGTGGCACCGGCAATGGTGGGTGGCACCGGCAATGGAGGCGAGCGAGCCACCCGGTCAGCCAGTTAACTTGTGCGTGGCACCGAAGGAATCGCCGGTGGGTGGCACGGAAGAATTGCCCGGATTGATTTCGAGGAAACTCCGGAGTTGTTTCACAGCGAGGGCATGATTGCCGGGGGGCATCCGCCAGGTGATCTGGAGCACGGGCAGTTATGCCGCCCTGGGAGATCTGCGGGATTATTCGGCCTTTGATGACAAGTGCGATTCTACAGACGGCCGGGGCGTTGCCGCGCGGGGCGCGGCCACTTAACAGACGTTGGCGGAGTGTCGATCGTATTGACTCCTGCAAAGGTCCGGGCGGCAGACGGCAACTGAACCGGGACCCGATTGGCACCTCGTGTCTTAAGCCAGTTCAGTAAGTTCGTCTACCGTTGCTGGACAAGCACGCCCAACCCACCCGAATCGTCCGGCAGTACTTCCGATTTCGCGTTGAGGAAAATGGATGGAGAATCGGACGAGGGATCAACTGCCGACGAGCTCAAGCTGCTCCACCAGTTCCGCATACCAGTCGTCGACAGCGAGCTGGTCAAAGGCCAGATGCGGTGAGTCCGGGGCAACCGCGTTGCCGATTGCCGTACGGTCAGCTTGCGCGTGAGGAACCATTGCAGTAGCTGAAGCGATCGACTGTGCTATCAAACGAGCTTCGGCGGCCGTATGGAGTTCAAGCGCCTTTTCCTCAGCGGTCACTGCTGGAATTGTAAGCTGTTGCTGGCTGATATTTACCGGCGACTGCAAGGCGTCTTGCGCGAGTCTCACTTCTGCCGAGCTTTTTGTCGCGCCTTCTGTGTGTTTCGCTTCAGCAAGGGTAAAGCTGTAGTGCCAGGACCAGTAGCCTTTTTCACCATCTCCGCTGACTGCACGCACCCAGACATCGTAGCGTGTCTGCTTCTGCAGAGCTTCCGGGATCTGGTATTGTGTTTCTGTCAACTGTCTCTGGTCTGCAATGAGGGTCGTGCCCCCGGTCGAAACCCACAGTTCATAGTGAGACGCACCTTCAACAGCAACCCAATGAATCACCCGCTTATCGTACTCCGCCGTCGCAGCCGTACCGACAACTCGCGTGCGTCCACCGACATAGAAATCGTTGCGGCGGGTCCAGTTGCTGCGGATGTTTGAGTAGGACGAATCAGCAAGTCCCCACCAGACATACGGCCCGTCTGCCAAAGGCTGATCCGGTGTCCATTCCGGCGTCGGCAGCCCGGTTACATTGGCTTCAATCTCACCATCTATTTGGTTCCGCATGAAGAATGTGTAGCTGGTCGCACCGGGTATTTCTTCCCACTGAAATGTTGGTGTGCGATCGAAGGTTGACGTAAAGTCGCTGATCACCCCGGGGATGGGTGTGACATAGAAATGCTGCCTTACTGACCAGTTGGCGAAATACCCGTCCGCAGCCTGACCTCGCACCCAGATGTGATACTCGCCGAGAGACATGTCCTCCGACGGCGTCCAACTGTTGCCACTGACGATATCACGAATACACTGAATCTCTCCGGTGCTGCAGTTGTTGACCCAGACGTCGTAACTGACGGCCCCCGGGAGGTTATCCCAGACAATGGTGGGACGAGTAACAGTCTGCCGTCGTGTCATATCAGGGACATTGGAGGCAGTGTTCACGGTGAAACGGTGCATGTCGCTCCAGGGCGTGAGGGGACGGTCATTTCTGATGGCTCGGACCCATAGGTCCATCTTGCCAACACCAAGGGACTTTGGCAGTTCGTACCAGTTCTGAAAGGACTTGCTGATACCGCGATGCCATGGATTAATGCCCGCACTGCTGTTGCTGATCCAGATCTCATAATTAGTAGCTCCGGGAACCGGATACCATTCAATCCGTGGCCGCTGCAATGTTGTGGAGAGAATCGGGGATTTGATCTTCACCCCCAGATCAATAGTGATGTTCTGAGATTCACTGGAGAGTGATGGAGCCAGTCGATAAACTCGAGCATGGCCGGAATCGAAACCGTTGCCATCGTTGAATTTAGCTCCGATGGCCACAGTTTTGCCATCATTCGAAATGGACACCGTGCTGCCGGACTGATCCAGGGGAGCTTCCCCGCTGAGGCTGGCCACAGAATTCCAGAGGTTGCCATCCCAGGTCCAGATACGTGCCTGTCCGGAATCATCTCCGTTGCCGTCATTGAATGGGGCTCCGACGATGATCGTATTGCCATCGGCAGCAAGGGCGACAGAAGTTCCTGACTGGTCCCCTGCAGCGACCCCATTCAGATCATGCCCTCGCTGTGCCCATTCAGACCTGCTGCTGTACCAGTCGAACACGCGTACATTGCCAGCGTCGATGCCGGTAGTATCGCTGCCCACTGCCCCCACTGCGATACTGTTGCCGTCAGGTGTCAGCGACAGGGAAGTGCCCGCAGCATCACCAGCATTCGCTCCAAAAATGGGTGACCCTTGTGAAACCCAACTTGTGCCATCCCACGTGTAGATGTCAACACGGCCGGTATCTTCGGTTGTTCCGTTGTCAGCACTGTTGGATCCAACGGCCAGTGTGTTTCCATCGGCAGAAAGATCAAGTGAGTAACCGGCGTGATCAAAGGCCTGCAGACCGTCTATGTTCTGCCCTCGTTGCTTCCACACTGAACCGTTCCAGCGCCAGACCTGCACTCGACCGGAACTGTCTCCGCTGGCAGAGTTGTCAACAGAAGAAACAGCAACAATGTTGCCATCGTCCGAAAGGGCGACAGCCCAGCCCAGCTTATCACCGGGCTGACCGCTGAGCGGAGATCCCAGCGTAGTCCAGCGATCGCCATCATGACGCCGAATAATGACCTTACCGGGATTCGCCGGGTTTGACTCATCAGTCGGGACACCAAACGCGAGGGTTCTGCTGTCGCCAGAACTAGCGACCGACCAGCCAGTTTCATCTGTAGTGGATCCGTGAGCGGCGATGGAAGGGTCTCTCCACATCGTCTCGTTCCAGAGATAAACACGGATCTGTCCCTGTTCGTGAGTTTCGTCGACATTCGGTGGTACAGCCACCGTCAGTGTGCGACCGTCAGAGGACAGGACGACAGCATGGCCGGACTGATCGTAATCTCCGTCACCGTTGAGATCCCCGCCCATCTTCTGCCAGGTGTAGGCGTCATCCCATGCACGAATCGTGAGCGAATCGGGAAGAGGATCAAAAAAACCGTCAGCAGGCTGGTAGTAGAGCCGGTTGCCGGGTGCAGCAGGCAGCAGCAGCGGCGAAAAATCAGAAACCTCCCCGACGGTCTGCCATGTGTCGCCGTTGTCGGTGGAGTACCAGAGTGTACCGCCCCTGAGTGAAGTTGCAGTGATGGCGACACCGGCACCCGCACCTTCCACGTCGGCATAGTTCTTAAGCGGATCTTCGCTGCTGATGAAGACTGAACAGAGTGTTCCCACGGCACCAACTGGTGCTCCTGGCGCCATCGTTGTGCTCACGAGCTTTCGTCCGGACTGCACGTCCAGAACTGGTACGTCGTTCACCGAGGTGATATCGATTCTTACCGTATCTACTGTATTGGAAACGGATTGAGACCAGTCTGATGAGGTTCCGTCCCAGGCACGTATAGTAAGCAGATCATCGATGGGGCCATTAGCGTCTTCTGCCGGCTGAAAATAAAGCCGTGAATCGGCCCCCTGGAGCAGTAATGGTGCGGACTCGGAGATATTGCCGACAACTTGCCATTTCTGCCCATTGTCAGAGGAAGACCAGAGAGTCCCCCCCTGCAGATTAGCTGCGAAGACAGCGATACCCGGAGCATCTCCGTCGGCGTCCGAGAAATTCTGCAGCGATCCCAGGTTGGAAACGAGTTGGGTGACGGGCGTGCCGACAAGCCCAGTGGGTGCGCCTGGGTCTTCTGCGATCGTTCGGAATTGTAGGTCTGCGGCCGCATCCAGCAACGGCAAAGCATTCAACACCAAACGCTGCTCAAGAGATTCGGAAGCAGCTTGAGCGTTCGAGCGTCGCCTCGGACGAAGACCGCGGAATAAGCTCATCAGACCTTTAGCCATGCAGCTTTGTGACGCCGGGAATCTGCTCATAAAAACCCTCGACTAACTCATGAACCCATCGGCCACTTCAACAAGAAACGCATCCAGAAAAACAGACGACCAGTTGGCGAGTACTCGCTCAATGCTGGAGTCCGCCAGCTTCCTTGGGAGGATTGCAGTGGCAACCGTCGTGCCGTATAGACAGCGATGGGGAATGGCAGGGGATTCGGATGATTCTGAATCTGACCCCGTAATGGCTTATGCGGATTGTGAGACTTGGTTTAAGGGATTCAACGCTCATGCTGGTAGCGATGACGCGATACACGGCTCGTAGCGATGAGGCATCGACGCGCGTTGTTCGGGGGCAGCGCCAGGAAAAAATTGCCGGTGTCAAGATACCCTGACGCTTTCGTAAAGACTTTCTGATTCAGAATCTTTACAGCCGCTGACAGTTAATCCAATTCTATCGCTCAGACACATTGCAACGGCGATCGAGCCTGCAAGCGAACCTCGCTATGGACGCCATTTAAGATCCGAGATTTGTCATCAACAGCAGCGAGAACTGTCAGGTGCAAACACGCTCACAAACGCGTATGAATTGCAATCCGCCTCCCTGCCGCTTCTGCATTTTCGCTTTTCCCTGAACTTCTCCGGTACTCTGAACTTCCTCGGTGCCAGCCAACCGCAAGTCATGTTTCGTTGGGTCATATTTTTTTGGGTGGCACGGGCAGGGTCTCTGACGAAGGGCCGCGTTCTTACTGCCGTGAAGATGGAGACGTTTTCCCGGCACTTTTTCCGGTGCCAGCCACTTTTCACGGTGCCAGCCACTT
The DNA here is from genome assembly GCA_023262145.1 of Planctomycetaceae bacterium. Lineage (GTDB taxonomy): Bacteria > Planctomycetota > Planctomycetia > Planctomycetales > Planctomycetaceae > SXXK01. The sequence continues at coordinate 5,102 of JALRDR010000752.1, forward strand.
TTCCGGTGCCAGCCACTTTCACGGTGCCAGCCACTTTTCCCGGTGCCAGCCACTTTTCACGGTGCCAGCCACTTTTCACGGTGCCA
>JALRDR010001151.1 GCA_023262145.1 Planctomycetaceae bacterium
TGCTGTTTCACGTGAAACATCACCGCCCGATTGCTTTTTTAGGAAGTCCTCCGTGGTGGCCTCACCACCGTCCTTGAACCCAAGCATTTGGTAGGGTGAGCTGAACATGGACAACGGGCCCCGCCAGGGCTGATTTTGTCCACCCTGTTGATAGTAATGAAACGTTGAAAACGCATCAGGCGTGGGATAACGCTCTTTCATCTCCTTCATAAAATCCGTTGAAGGATTAGCAAACTCCGCTGCTACGTCCGGGTTGCGTTCAAAATAACTCTTTTGTGCCTGCGCCTGCGTAATGAGTTGCGGCTTGATATTCGCTAAAAACGGATCAAAGGCCGCCTGCAAGCTCTGGAGGTAAGGATTTTGTCCGTACTGGGCTCTTGCTGCTTGCGCCTGGGGGTCCTTGGTCGGTGGTGCTTGCTCAATGTCCCGCATCAGATCCGCAACCCCGGTCGATCGGAAGCTGTCATCTTCCTGGTGGTGATCTATCAGTAGTCCGGCTGCAAACCCACACCGCCGCGCAGCAATTCCCGCTGGCATCCCCCGACAGAATCGCTCAACTGCCTCAGGACAGACCACCCTTCCGTCTGACGAGCCACCAGAAACATGTCGCTGACAGCAGGGCAGGGGGAGCAATCATCGCGGCAAGGAACGGAATCAGCAGCAGGCTCTGCGGCCCCTGGCTGGAAATCATGATCGGAATCGCCAGCAGACACGCTGCCATGATCGAGCACAGGAATGCTGCCGCATGAATTGTGCCACCAGTCAGTGACTGTCTCCGCTGCAGGGCCAGCGCCAGCGGCAGACCGATCAGCGACCAGCTGGCATACGAAGCCAGCAGCCCGATCGTCATGGCCAGTAACGGCAGGAGGAGCAGCCCGGCAGGATTGATCGTCCGGCCAGCCGCGACAGCCACTCCGGCAGCCAGCAGGATCAGCACCACAAACGAAAACGGTGCGACCAACGGAGCGATTCGGCAGGCGTCGCGGAGTGCCTTCTGTGCAGCGGCAGCATCCGATTCCGCAGCCAGCTCTGTAGGCGACTGAAATGGATTGTCCACTGGTGACATTTCCTCAATTCCTGCGTCTGCACTGATGCAGCCCAGCCCAGGGTGAGCTCGCTGCAGCGCAGCTGTTCACACTCATGGACGCTCGTGATCAGGCAAGGATCCCGTCAACCACATTTCCATGAACATCGGTCAGCCGATATTCACGCCCCTGGTGCCGAAAGGTCAGACGTTCGTGGTTCAGCCCCAGCAGATGCAGAATCGTTGCGTTCAGATCATGCACATGCACGCCATCCTCTGCCACGTCCATTCCAAACTCATCGGAACGTCCCCACGATGTACCGCCGCGAATACCGCCGCCGGCAAGCCACATTGTGAATGCATCCTTGTGATGATCACGGCCCGGAACTCCGCGACCACCACTGCTTCCTCCCTGCCGCAGCGGAGTTCTGCCGAATTCTGAACCCCAGACGACAAGTGTCTGCTCGAGCAGTCCGCGCTGCTTCAGATCTCGGATCAGCGCTGCCATGGGCTGATCCACGTCCATGCATTTCCGCGGCAACGCTGTTTCGATCCCGCCGTGATGATCCCAGTCAGCATCGTACAATTCCACCATCCTGACTCCACGTTCCACGAGTCGTCTGGCCATCAGACAATTCGCAGCAAAGGATGGCTTGCCCGGCTCCACGCCGTAGAGATCCAGAGTACTCTGAGTCTCACTGCTCAGATCGGAAAGCTCGGGAACGGAAGCCTGCATCCTCCATGCCATTTCGTACTGGGAAATACGTGTCAGGATTTCGGGGTCACCCGTGGCAGCAAACTGCTGCTCGTTCAGAGCCCGCAGCGCATCCAGCTCGCGACGACGATGCTCCGGCCGATATCCCTCCGGGCTGGACAGATACAGCACAGGATCTCCCTGGGCGCGGAACTGTATTCCCTGATGCCGACCTGGCAGGAATCCTGCAGACCAGAGACTGGTACCGGCTCCGCCCGGAGGACCACTGAGCATTACCACGTAACCGGGAAGATTCTGAGTCTCTGCTGCCAGGCCGTAATTCACCCATGCGCCGACCGCAGGTCGCCCGGCCCGGCCAAATCCGGTGTGCAGCATCATCTGCGCAGGGGCATGGTTGATCTCATCCGAATGCACCGAACGAATGACTGCCAGTTCATCAGCCACGCCGCCCAGATGCGGCAGTAATTCCGAAAGCACCTGTCCGCTCTGGCCGTGCTGCCTGAATCGCCACGGTGAACCAGCCAGAGCAGACGTCTTGCCGATGAATGCAAAATCTCGTCCCCGTGTGACTTCCGGAGGACAGGGTTGATTGTGCCGCCGCACGAGTTCCGGTTTCTGGTCGTACAGATCCAGCTGTGACGGCGCACCAATCATGTGCAGATAAATGACCGCGCGTGCCGGGGCAGAGTGGTGCGGCAGAACAGCAGCTTCAGCCGGGTTTGCCGCAACCGTCTGATCCGCCGTGAGCAGCTGTGAGAGTGCACAGGCACCAAACTGCAGACCCGTCTGCCCCAGAAAACAACGCCGTGCCGAGAATGTGGAAAGCGACGACTGCACCAGCGCAACTCCTCAGTCGCAATGAAAAGTCCCTGACCACATCCTCGACGTTCTGACAATCAGCGGACGCGCATCAGTTTCATCAGACGCCCGGAGACATTCCAGTCCTGAACATACAGGTTTCCGTCCGCATCCCAGTATGACCCGTGAGTACCACTGAAGACACCCTCAATCCACTGATCCTGCGGTACGTTGAAATTCCCGCGTTTCTGCGGATCTGCATTGTATCCCAGTACCGATACGATGGTGTTTGATCCATCCAGAATCACCAGACGCCCGTGCAGGTCAGGCACCGCCACATATTCACCCTGAATGGCCACGGACGTCGGCATCCCCAGCCCGGTCACCACAACATCAATGAAATTGCCGTCCAGATCATAATGCAAAAGGCGTCCCTTCGGCTGATGATTGCGGTCGCAGATGAGCAGTCGTGGGGGATCGTAGCGAGTATCCAGCGTCATCCCGTGAGCTGTATTGAACTGCTTCAGGTCATTTCCCTTCTGCCCGAAGTGCATCAGGTACTTTCCATTTCGATCATATTTGAAGATGTGATTGCTGGCGTATCCGTCAGACAGAAAGATGTCCCCATTGGGGGCAACCGTGATGGCAGTCGGCTTAATGGTCTTCAGATCCAGCCCTGACTCCTCCGGATACTTCAGGTGCAGCACAATGTCACCGGTCACGGCATGAAACTTGACGCCCTCCTGATGATTGTTCCGTGCACCATAGATGAATTCGGTGCCGTCTTCGTCCCGGATCTCCAGGTCATGCATCATCGCGTACTCGTCACCCACGAAACGACGAGCCAGACTTCCATCAGGCGCAAACACAAAGACACCGATATTTGCACTGGTGTAGATGTGCCCCGATTTGTCGACGACCACACCGCCGTGAGTCGCTCCGAGAACCGAACGACCATCCTCGCCAAGTCCCCAGCCCGGCACGGTC
>JALRDR010000018.1 GCA_023262145.1 Planctomycetaceae bacterium
TGCGGGCGGCATGTCGTGGACTTTGACATTGGCCACGGCTTTCTTCCAGTGGAGTGCTGATGAAGTGGTGCCGGGATCCTTCAGTGCCGAGCTGAGATTGATGCCCGCTTCAGGCCGGCTGCCATGGCACTGCACGCAGTAGGTATTGACGAAGGGGGTGACCTGTTCCTTGAACGTCTGTTTTGCCTGTTCTCGCAGAGCTGCTTCGTCGGCAGGAATTTCGTCAGCCCGGCCGTTGCTGCTGCAAAGCAGAGCCAGCACGACTGTCAGAGCAGCGGGCATAAGAGCGGAGGCGGGGGCAACGCGAGTCAATCGCATGCTGATGTCCGGGTCAGAAGCAGGAGGAGGGACGGCAGGAAGGATAAAGTATGCGGTAAGAAGTGACTCCTGACAAACAAAGAATCGGAGTTGGCGAAAACCAGGGCTGCGATGAGGCGACCGCAGGACTTCAGAAAGTTCTTGAGATTGCTGAACTCTCACGATGTTCAAGACCGCAGTCATTGGTGGTTCTTGCCGCTGGTTTTCAACGGTGTTCTCGCGCCGCCAGAGAATCCTCTTGAATCCAGCCTGCGCGGGAATGACAGTGGCGCCGGGGATGCCACGCGTGACTTCCTTTGCGATTCCCTCCGTGTTCTTCGTGTCCTTCATGGTGCCTGAAAAACAGGATGCTTCCCCCTCGCCGCCGTCAGCCCGCCGCCATCATCCTCGCGGACGCGGGGCTCCGCGACCAATTCGCCTGGTTGTGCGAATTGCAAATCCAGACGTGGGGCCGGCTCCCGCCTGCCACGATCCTCGGCACGCAATTCCACCCGGCGAATTCCACCAAAACCGCCCACATCTCCGGTCCGCTGCCCTTCGTGGTGAACAGGAGACAGGATCCCCTGGAAATCAGCCGAGGAACGCAAGGTCAGGGTTATGCCGTCCTGCCAATCGCATGAACAAATGGCTCGTTATCTGGCCGCTCGCGTCCCGGAAGCCGTTGTTCAGCCAGCCACCAGTCCGTCGATCACGCGACCGGCTACGTCGGTCAGTCGATAATCACGCCCCTGAAATCGCCACGTCAGTTTCGTATGATTGACTCCGAGCAGGTGCAGCAGTGTCGCATTCAGGTCGTGCACATGCACCGGATCCTGCACAACGTCACACGAGAAATCATCAGTCATTCCCCAGACCTGACCGGCACGCACTCCCCCACCAGCCAGCCAGCCGGAAAAACAGCCGCCGTGATGATCGCGTCCATAGTTGTGAGGTTCGAGCACTCCCTGACTGTACACCGTTCGACCAAACTCCCCGCACCAGACCACCAGTGTATCGTCCAGCAGTCCGCGGCGTTCCAGATCGAGCACCAGTCCGGCGGCTGCCTGATCCACATCCCGACACTGCAGTCGCAGATCACTGGGCAGGTTGTAATGCTGATCCCACCCGCGATGGTATAACTGCACGAATCGCACACCCCGTTCCACCAGTCGCCGGGCCAGCAGACAGTTCCGTGCGAAGGACCCCGGCCGTTCTGCTTCCGTACCATACAGTGACAATGTCTCCGCTGTTTCCTCTCGCAGATCTGTGAGCTCCGGCACTGCCGACTGCATCCGAAATGCCAGCTCAAACTGTTCAATCCGTGCTGAGGTTTCCGCATCGCCATCCCGTTTCAGATGCCACCCATTCAGCTCCGCCAGCAGATCCAGTTGCTGTCGCCTCACGCCACGTGAGATTCCAGAAGGATTCGACAGGTAGAGCACAGGATCCGCCGCCGCTCGCAACGGTGTTCCCTGATGATTCGATGGCAGAAAGCCCGCTCCCCACAGCCGCGCATACAGGGGATCTGCCGGTCTGGCCGCACTCCCCCGTGAGATCATTACTACAAACGCAGGCAGTTCAGAACTCTCCGCACCCAGCCCATAACTGGCCCACGCACCAAAAGACGGACGCCCCGGCTGCTGATGCCCCGTCTGCAGCAGGGTTACCGCAGGATCGTGATTGATCGCTTCCGTATAC
>JALRDR010000050.1 GCA_023262145.1 Planctomycetaceae bacterium
GAAGCCCGCGCGACCCGATCCGCTGCCTGCTGCACGTCTTCAGTAATCTGCTGCTGTCGATTCTCTGCAGCGGCCAGCTGATTCTGCGATGGCTGGAGTTCATCAGCGAAATCCGCAGCCTCGCCCAGTGCAGCAGCAGCGTTTCCAAGCTCCATGGCAAGCTCGGCCGCCTCTGCACTGAACTGCTCCGCCAGTTCAGCCGCGGGATTTGCAGCTGCCAGCGCAGACTGATCCGGACTGTCAGCATCCTCCTTGCGATCCTGAGCCTGCTCAACCGCAGCTTCCGCTCGTTCGAGCAGATGACTGGCCAGCTCCTCACGCGCTTCGGCCTGTTCCTGAGCCGCCTGCTGGTTGGCAAGATTCTGCTGCAGCCCGGCGTTTTCCGGACTACGATTCAGCTGATCCTGAGCCTGGTTGACTCGGTTTTCAGCATTCTGAACTTCCCTCGCTGCATTCGTCTGATTCTGCTGTGCACGATTGCGTGCATCCGTCTTCTGCTTCAGCAGATCGTTGGCAACTTTTTTCTGCGCCTCCTGAAACTGCTGTCGCTGACGCTCAGAATTCGTCTGTTGAGTTTTCCGCTGGGCTTCATCCGGAAATGCCTCGGCACTGGCAGCAGCCTGCTCACTGCTTTGCCGTGCCTGCTGCAGCATCTCAGCCGCTTCCGCCAGTGCCTCCTGAACATTCTGAGCAGCCTCCGTCAGATCCTCCAGGAGCTCCTCCTCCCGCGCACTGCCAGCCTCGGCCGCGGCCTCGTTGAGCTTCTCCTGGGCCTTGGCCAGTTGTTGCTGAGCCTCAGCATCCTTCCCCTGTGCAGCTGCCGCCTTCGCCTGATTCACCAGCGCTGAAGAAAGACGGGATGCCTCAGCACCAAGCTCGCGCAAATCCTCTGCCAGCTCCCGCTTCTGCTGCTGAAAGCTTTCATCTGAGCGTTCATTTGCCCGCTGCAGGTCCTGATCAAGTGCAGCTGCCTCCTCCAGTGCACTCTGGGCTTCCTCCAGAGCATTCCGTGAAATCTCAGACAGTGCCTCCTGCATCGCCGGATTCTGTGCCAGCTCCGCTTCCAGCTCCTGTAACTGCTGTTCGGGACTCTGCTGCATCTGCTGCTGCAGTTGCTGAGCCTGCTCGTACTGCTGGTCGATCTGTTCGGTCAGTCCCAGCTCCTGTTCAGCTTCACGCAACTGCTCTCGCGTCTCTGCCGCATCCAGACCTTCCTCCAGCCGACGATAATGCTCCGCCACAAGATCCAGCACGTCAGCCGTCTCCTCCTGCTGCTCTGCAGCCTGAGCCAGCTCCTGTGTCTGCTCCTCAGTGGTTTCTGCCTGCTGTGCCTCGAGCAATTCCTCGTTCATGGCAGCTGCCGGCTCCCGAATCATCGCAATACTGTCGTCAGCATCTCGAGCCCGCTCCCGCTCTTCCTCTACGGTAATGTCCTGCTGATTGGCATCTTCCACGAGAGCCTGCAGAAGATCTTCCAGCAGATTATTGACATCCTGCTGCTGCTGTTCGAGCTCCGCAAGCTGCAGTCTCTGCTCGGGCGTCTGCTCCTCCTGCGACTGCTGTTCAAGTTCATCCGCTGCCGCCAGAGTCTGCTCTTCAAGTTCCCTGACTTCCGCCGCAGCCTGCTCCGCCAGATCGGCGATCGAAGGAGCGTATTTCGCCAGAATTGCCCGCGCTTCCGCCATCTGCGGCTGCAGCCCACGCACAACTTCCCGAACTTCAGTTCGCATCCACTCAAGTTCGTTCCCGGCTGAGACAAGCACATTGCGGCGCCAGCGTCGTTCTCCGATTCGTCGCCCCGCATCACGAGCTGGGTCCGACCAGCGGGTGGAATTCAGCTGCCCGATCAGCGTGTTCTCAACCTGCGCACTCCCAAGCCGACTGACCGCCACATCAAACGCCTGCTGCACCAGATCCCAGTGCCGAGGGTGATCGATACGAGACTGCATCTGCTGCGACCCCCAGCGTTCCAGTTCGATCAGTCGATCCAGAACCGCCAGAACAGACATCAGCTCATGGCCTGCTTCGAGCGTTCTCCATGCTGGAGCACACTCGAGCATGCCATCGTGAGCAGCTGTTTCGGCTTCCACTTCTTCGCGATGCTGGAACAACAGCGATTCAAACGCTCGCAGAGCCAGTCCACTATCGGCCACATACTGCGGATTCCCATCGCGACGCTGGCGAGTCAGTTCTCGTCGAAGTCGCAACTGGTCCAGACTGCGACGGTGCTGCAGATCAATCGTTGCCGCCTGGCGACCTGCCTGCTGCAGCAGCTTTTCACTTTGCTCAGAATCATCCGCCTTGATGGCATCATCGCGAATCTTCATCTCCTGCCGCGCTGCACCTGCCAGCTGTTCCAGCGGCACATAAAGACTGCCCGAACGTGTATCCAGCTCGCGCCACGCTGCCTGCAGTTTCCCCGGAAGATTTCCATCCAGCGAATCCAGATTCTGCTGCTGGGTCAGCTGCTGCAGGGCATGGGCTGAAGTCGCCTGCAGTTCACCCAGACGGTCTTCCGATTCCATCCCCTGCTGGATCCGATCACGCAGGTTCAGACTCCATTCCTGCAGCGCTGTCAGGCGACCTTCAAAACTGCTCGGCAGCCACGCTATGTACTTGCCGGTAAGCTGTTCGATCACACGCAGCTGATTGACCAGGATCGTCTCCTGTCGAACCAGCCGGCGAAACGTCTGAGTCGGACTGCCGGCGACCAGTTGCTGATGCTGCAGCATCGCATCCATGTCGATGGCCAGCGCATTTACAAAATTCCATGCAGACATCCACGAGTAGTACTCAGCCAGCTGTCCCGCATCATCTGCTGCTCGAGCAAAGACCTTCTTCAGCGCGTCCAGATCCGCAGTTCGCTGCTGCTCACTCTCCGCCAGCAGCGACGCCTGCAGCAGTGCCGCCGGTGTTGCCGAATACTCCGTCAGCAGTCTGGCCACCACCCGACCTGTCAGGTCCAGTTCATGTGTGTCCACCCCAACGGGCATCACCTGCTCTACTGCTTCGGTTCGTGCCAGCAGATCCGCAGCAGCCTCACGCTGACGCTCCGCCAGATCCAGCAGCGCAGTGCGATCCACCTGACTCTGCTGTTCAGAATCAGCAGAGACTCGTAATCGATCAATGATCTCTGTCGCAGCGGCATTCTGCTGCTCCAGCAGCCGCGCAAACGACGCCAGCTCAGGCTGCAGCTCCAGCTTCCGCTCCATCAGCGTGTGTCGCTGCGGATTGAATTCGCGATCGGCGATAATCACACGAATCGGAATCGATTCTCCACGACTCCCGCGTCGGTCAGTGGCAACCAGACGCGTCAGCACCTGATCCCCCTGTCGCAGTCGCAGTGGAATCAGATCCCAGTCCCAGACAGCCGTCAGTTGCCGCCCTGAAGTTCCCTCAACAGGAGACGTCTGCAGCGCAACAGCCACCCAGTCCTCACCATTGATGGAGATTTCCTGCTCCAGAGTATCCAGCGGCAGATCGTCCTCAGCCATGCCGCGCAGCTGCAGGAGATCGTTGGGAGGCAGCAACAACGTTGTTTCCTGCTGATCCACAAAACCCGCTCGCGGAACCAGGTCCGGCTGCGGACGAATCTCATATCGTGGGCTGAAAATGTTCTCAAAGCCCGTCTCTTCTGAAACCAGATGCACACGATACAACGCCGCCTCGCTCAACAGCACCGACGCATGCAGATGTCCCCCGCTCTCAGAATCCCCGGATTTCTTCCAGAGCAGTGGAACGACACTTCCGCCCTCAGAGCCGACAGGATCAATTCGCAATTCTGCGCGGGCCACCGGCTGGTCAGTTTCGAGCCGCAGGTCAACCACGGTCCCTTCCAGCGACACAAGACTGCCGTCCGCCTCTGTTCGTGTTTCGTCCGGAAGCAGACTGTACTCCGGGAAATGGAAGGTCTTGGAAAACGCCAGAACTCGCGGACGTGGACGTGACTCGATCGTGAATCGTTCGGTAATCGCATCACCGGCCAGAATCCGGTAGATCACTTCACGATCCTGGACATGAATGTTGGCAGCGAATTCGCTTTCAGAACGGGATCGCATCGTCTGCCGCACGACACCCTGGCTGGCTGTTTCTGTCTCAAGGGTGACATCCCCGAAGGAACCACCTGTCACATCGACCACCACGGCAACCGTTTCGTCCTCCGGCAACAGCAGTGACCGCGGAACAGGCTGCAAAACGTCCACCTTAATCCTGGAAACGCGCGCGATATTGGCCATGGGCAGAATCGCACGGACCGCCAGCTGGCGAACGCGCTGATCACCTGTGGTGAGCAGCATCGCGGCCGTGACCAGCAACAGACTCATCACCATCGTCCAGCGGGATACCAGCCGCCATGGCAACAAGGCCGGAACCTGCAGGTGGGTCATCTGCTCGGCAACTTCACCCTGCAGCAGACTGCGAAACGCCGGGGAGTCCTGCATCAGTTCGGGGTCGCTCTCAGAAAGCTCGACCGCCGCCAGCAATCTCTCTCTTAATTGCGGTTCAACACCCTCCATCCACCGCGCAAGATCCGTCTGCTGTGCCGGCTGCGACAGATGACGCAGTGCCGTCCACCAGAACATCAATCCCGCTGGCAGATATACCAGCGACGAAACGGCCAGTCGCTGGCCGTCTGTCAACAGCCAGTACCAGTCAATCAGTGCCGCCGCAGCAAGACAGATCAGAAACGTAATTCCTGCGGCACTGATTCCGCGCACCATCAGGAGAGTGCGGCGACGACTGGCAAACTGCTGCAGTCGGCCTTTGACAACGGGGTCCAGTTGAACACTCATGGCAGTTGATCCAATTCAGGTTCAGGCACACGTTATTTTGAGCAGGCTGAGATTCAGCATACCCGCTTCTCACAGACTGGAACAGACCGACTGCCCAGCCAGCTCTGCCGACCACTACATCAACCCGGCGCGACGCCGCAGAATCCACTCCAGACTGAGCAGTCCCACGATCGGTACAAACCACCAGTAACTCTGCCAAAGCAGCGTTTCTGTCTCCACGATTCGACCATTACTATAAGCACTCAACAGCTCCGGAAGTTCCGCAATCTGCTCCTCTTCCAGTACCTGCCCTCCGGTTGCATCTGCCATTTGTTCCAGAAGTGCCCGATTTGCCGATGTTCTGGCCAGCTCCGCTGATACCGGGGCACGCATGGAAAACTGAGTCGACACCTGTAACGCTTCGGCACTGTAACCATCTGCCCGCACAGTCACTTCGTAATCGCCAGCTTTCAGACTGCTCACCTGACCGCGATAGATTCCGGGGATGCGTCCATCGGCCGTCAACGAAATCATTGTCACCACCCGACCATCCCGGCTGATCAGCGCATCTGCCGTCACACCCTCCGCCGGACGACCGTCGAGCCCCTTCAGGGAAACACGCAGTTCAACGGAATCTCCACTGTCAAAACTGCTGCCACCCGTATCAATGGCGACATAGTCGTTGCTGACCGCAAACGGTCGTGGCATCACAGCGCGGGCAAGCTGATTCCAGATCCGCTGATGCCAGACATCAGCCACCTTATAGCGCCACCGCCATGTCTCGTCGAATGCAAAATACAGCACCCGACCAGCCCCAAACAGATGAGTCACCATAGCCGGTTGCAATCCACTCTCTGTTCTCACCTCGACAAGCACCTCGGCTCCCGGCAGTGCCGTTGAGGAAATCAGTCCCTGCGGAGGCGGCAATTCTCCCCAGAAGGCACGGTTCTGTGCTTCATCAGACTGCAGCAGCAGCGAGGGGTCAGTTGCACCACGATCCGTCAGCTGTAACGCCAGCCCGCGCTGGATCGCACCTCCGCCCGCCCACTCCACCGGAATCAGAGGCCCAACCGTGTCGGACGGGAACTGCCGCAGGAGTCCTCGCTGCCCGTCGATCAGTATCAGCCCACCACCACGAATCTCCACAAACTCACGCAGCCACTGTTGCTCCTGACGATTGAGCAAAGTCGGCTCAATCTCCCCCAGAACAACCAGGTCAAATGCGAAGAGTTCATCCCGAGTGACTGGAAATCCAGCGTCATCTCCTCCTCGGGGCAACTGCGCGTTCTCAGTACCCGGACCAGCAACCAGCGCGGTCAGCTCCCACTGCTCGTCGCGCTCAAACACATTCTTCAGATAACGCGTTTCCCAGCGGGAGCGACCATCCAGCAACAGCACCTCGTAACTCTGCATCACCACAGACAGACTGGTGACCGCCGTGTTGTTGGCTGTCTCCGACTCATCTGCAAGGCTGCTGAGCGACACTTCGAGTTCCACTGGCAGACTATCCGGCTGCCGTCCCTCCGCGTCCACTGCGTCTGCTTCCCCCAGGATCTGCCGCGGAGAAAACGCAAATGCGATCCGCCGCTCTTCAGAATTCTGAGTCACCTGCTGATCCTGCCAGAGCACTCGACCGTCATGCCTGACCTGAACCACAAATGGCTCTCCCGTGGGTACCCGATCCCTGATCGTGATTTCCCCACGCAGTTCATCTTCCCGAAATACTCGGTCCGGATGATCAACACGCAGTACAGCAAGGTCCGCAGCCTCCTCAGCAGCCCCCATTGCTATCGGATACAGCCGGACACCCTGAGTTCCCAGATCCCGCGCTGCCTGCAAGGGAGAACCAGGACCATTGTGCTGTCCGTCAGAAATCAGAACCGCCAGACGACCCACCTGCGATTCGGTAACTTCGGATGCTGCCGTCGTGAGAGAATCTGAGGTGACCTCAGTGTCCCCCGCAGCCTCCCCAACTGCTGTTCCGGAAACCGCCGACAGGCCACTGCCCAGCTCCGAAATATCCGCAGGAACCGCGTACACTTCCCCCAGTACCTGCAGTGGGTCAACAGTTTCCACACCCTCGGCAACACCAGTACTCTGCAGGTCGACACTCAGAACATCAGCGCCGTGCAGAACTCGAACGTCCACGTGATGCAGTTCACTCAACTGCTGCAGGACACTTTCCCGACCATCGAACAATGCCCTCGCAGCACGCTGCCAGCGTGGTGTCTGGTCCAGTAACTCAAGAGCTGACTGCACCTCTGCCGTGGCCGGATCAGACTGCTCGTCCGAAAGCAGATTCATGCGCTGAGCAATGCGTATTCGCTGTTCATCCCCCAGCTGTTCATCCCGCAGCTCCATGCTCCGCGATCCATCCAGATAGATCGTAAGCCGACCGGGTTCCCCGATAATGCTGCGATGGTGCAGAATCGGACCGCAAAGAATCAGGAGAATCAGGATGATCGCCAGGCAGCGCAACAGCGGCAGCAGCCAGCGCAGCTGAGTCCGCAACTCTCTTACATCGCGGTGATAGTAACGCCAGCACAATACCGCACAGACTGCAGCCAGCAGCAATGCTGCCCACGGCCCAAGGTCACCGGAAAATCGCAGGCTCATCATGCTCGAACTCCCGCGAATCGTTGTTGCAGAATCATTTCCAGCAGCAGTAGTACCAGCAGCCCCGCAAGCAGATACTTCCAGATTTCCCGCCCAAACCGTCGCAACTGGTCTCGTTCACGCCATTCCTCTCCGGAACGAAGCAATGTCGCCTGCAGCCGGTCCGCCAGTAACTCACAGCTCTGTTGATCCATCAGCCGCAACGCAGATTCCGCAGGATCAGTTCCGGAAACAAAATGTGCATCCTCACCATCCGGAAGCGTCATCGTGTACAGCCCCGGACGTAGCGTCTGCAGATATCGAGCCAGCTGTTGACTACCCTCCTGTACCACCGGCACGGCTTCACGAGTGCCATCCGGGGTGACCACCGTGGTGGTCAGCATTGCCGCAGGCGGCCCGGTCTCTTCCGTCGCATCCACTGCAGCTGAGTCACCAGCTGTGGCCGCTACAGCATCCACAGTCACCACAGCAACCGCAGGTTCACCTGCGGTGATATTCCGCGGCGGCTCCACACCGGTCGCCATTCCGATAATCACCTGCTGCATCAGCGGAACAAACACCGGCCGCTGCGGCAGGTCTGACCACTCCGCATCACATGCCGTCGTGAACTGCAGCACCAGCCCATCTCCGTATCGCTTCTCCAGCAGCAACGGAGCACCGTTATCCAGACGAACCAGTACTGCCGCAGATTCAGCAGCGGCGGTCTGTTCACGCGTCTCGGATCCGTTCACCGCTGCATTGTCAGCATCCTCAGTCGCCCCAGTCGCCTCGGAACTGTTACGTTCCGCAGCAGTCACGGAATACCAGCGACGGATCTCCGCAGCAGAAAGATCACCGCCCGCAGGATCGTTGAACAGCAGTAATGAAGGGTGCTCGAATCTTTGCGATACGATGCGTGCAGCCTTGCCCTGTGGCTGTGCTGCTGCATCCGCTCCCGAGGAATCCTCTCCCTGAACTGCAACAAAACCAGCCGGAAGCAGACCACTGCCGTCAGCGTACAACTGCTGCGTGTACCAG
>JALRDR010000164.1 GCA_023262145.1 Planctomycetaceae bacterium
GGAATCAAGATTGTTGCTCTGATCGATACGGATTCTGATCCGGATCAGGTGGATCTGCCTATTCCGGGCAACGATGACAGCCTGCGCTCCATCCGCCTGATTACTCAGCATCTCTGTGATGCTGTCAAGCAGGGTCGTAGCATGCGTCCGGATGAGGGGCAGAAGAAAACGGACAGTGGCAGCGACGAGTATCGTGCGGTGCCATCAATTCGTGACTGACTCCTGCAGTGAAATGCTCCGGATGCGGCACACGGCCGGATCCGGAGCGGACCATCCGAGCGGGCCTCCCCGGCCCGTCCAGCTGGTTGTTGCTGGTTGTCTGGTTGTCTGGTTGCTGGTTGCTGGTTGTCGTTGCAGTTGGCGGACTCTGTCAGCAGTGTTCTTTCGTGGTGGTTCCTGTTGTGGCAGTTTTCTGTACCGGCAGGCTTCTGCGGTGGATATTGTTTCTCCGAACACAGTGCTGCAATGTTTGTGTGCAGAAACCAGACGACTGTCTGCAGTGATTTGCTGAAGACCAGTGACGGGTAGTGTGCGATCAGTTGTGATCACGACCGGCAGCGGGCCGTGTTCGACTCAACCGCTTGCCACCAGACGGTACCAGACGGTTGGTTAACGAACTGCTGCAATACACCAGAGATACTGTTCGCGCCAGCACCGACAGGTCTGAGGACTGCCCTTGAGTCTGAGAACCGGGGGCTGGTATCTGTTGGCTGCGGTGGTCGGGGTTGACCCATTTCCGAATAAGTGAAGACTTCAGGAATTCATGAAGATTTTCCGCCGCTGCACCAGTGCCGCTGCACCATTGCCGGTGGTGTGGGCCCGGGAATGGCGGTGTGTTTCCTTGCCGGCATCAAGCAGGGCGAGGGATGAACACAGCTGCAGGCACGCTGGAAAGTCAGTTGCAGGCACTCCGGCCAGCGGGTCGGAGCAGGGCATCGTCCGGCTGAAAACACAGCGTCGCATCACAAGGCGTCGCATCGATGAAACAATTAAGTGTCAGGTCGCGCTGACGACGTGCATCTTCTGCTGTTGTCGGCTACCGGGGTTATCGAATTCAAATCATGTCATACGTGCTGGCCCCCGGGGTGGGGCGGCGGAATTTGAAACAGTGGGAGAAATCAAATGGCCGAAGTGACAGCCGCAGCAGTCAAGGCATTGCGAGACAAGACAGACCTGCCGATGATGGAGTGCAAACGAGCACTGACTGAGGCAGGTGGTGATGAAGCGAAGGCAATCGAAATCCTGAAGCAGATGTTCAAGAAGGTTCAGGAGAAGCGAGCTGACAACGCAACGGCAGAGGGCCGCATTTTCATCGCAGGTCGGGAAGACGGATCTGCAGCAGCAATGGTGGAGATTCAGTGTGAATCTGCCCCTGTTGCCACCGGAGAAGTGCTTGGCGACTTTGGCCAGAAGATGGTGGAAACACTGTTGAACGGCTCCGGCGCAGAGACGGTCGAATCACTGATGGCTCAGACGCCGGCAGGTGGCAGTCAGAGCTTCCAGGAGACCTACGAAGAAATCGTCAACAAGATTCGTGAGAAGATCGTCATCAATCGAATTGCCCGAGTCAATGGTCCGGTCGGCGGTTATGTGCACCATAACTACAAGATTGGTGTGCTGTTCACTGCCAGTGGTGATTCAGGAAATCGCGAAACGCTCCGCGACGTGGCGATGCATATTGCTGCACTGCAGCCGGTTGTAACGCTGCCAGAGGAACTCGATCCGGCGTTGATCAGTGCCGAGCGTGCTCGTCTTGCTGAAGAAGCTCGGGCAAGCGGAAAGCCGGAGAACATCATCGACAAGATCGTGGACGGACGAATGGGTGTGTTCCTTGAAGAACAGGGTGTGCTCAGTCTGCAGAAGTTCGCCAAGGACGACAAGAAGACCGTTGCTCAGGCATTGTCGGAGGCTGGATATGCTCCGGTTTCCTTCATCCGCTGGCAGGTTGGTGGCACTCAGGGCTGACACAGACTTTTCAACGCATCGCAGAGGCCGGGGCAGACGTTTGACGACTGTCCGGCCTCTTTGTGTAATTTGCCTGATGAATTCTCGTTTGCTTGTGGAGTTGAGCTGATGTCCTCACCTGCCGGTCGCAGGCCCTATCGCCGAGTACTTCTGAAAATCAGTGGTGAGAGTTTTTGCCGCGAGGGTGAATCCGGCATCAGCATGCAGGACCTGTCTTCGGTCGCCGAACAGATTCGGGACGTTGTTCAGGGGGGGGTGCAACTTGCGATTGTCTGCGGAGGCGGCAACATTTTGCGCGGTAAGCAGTTCGCGGAAGTCAGTCGTACCATCGTGCCCTCCACGGCTCACTACATGGGGATGCTGGCCACAGTAATCAACGGTCTGGCCCTGCAGGATGCGCTGGAAAGTGCCGGCGTGCAGACGAGACTGCAAAGTGCGATTCGGATGGAGGGGGTGGCAGAGCCATTCATCCGACGTCGTTGTCTGCGACACCTTGAGAAAGGACGCGTCGTGATTCTGGCGGCGGGTACGGGCAGTCCGTTTGTAACAACCGATACGGCGGCAGCGCTGCGTGCTCGCGAACTGGATGCGGAAGTGGTACTGAAGGGAACCAAGGTCGACGGGGTTTATACCGATGATCCGGTGCGCAATCCACACGCCACTCGTTATTCAGAGATCAGCTTCCGCGATGTGCTGAACCAGAATCTGCAGGTGATGGATGCGCAAGCAATGCATCATTGCATGGAACACGATATTGATATCATTGTTTTCGACTACAAGCGGGTTGGAAACATCGCTCGAGTCATTGCGGGAGAACGCATCGGTACTCGAGTGACTCGGGACATCAGCACGGGCGAGTAAGATCTGCTGGTGGGGTATTCTGCAGCCTGCGAATCCTGCGAGCTCTGAAATGAACAAGGAAGATTCGGGCGAAGTCGGGCAGATCACTCAGTGGATGCTGCGTCTGCAAAGCGGAGATGAGTCGGTCGTCGACGGGCTGTTTCGAGCCTACTTTGAACGCCTCAGTCGGCTGGGCACAAGCCTGCTGCCGGAACGATTCCGCAGAGTATCTGACGGTGAGGATCTGGCTTCCGTTGTGCTGCAGCAGTTTATCAGCAGGGCGGCAGCCGGTCATTTTTCGACGCTGCAGAGCCGTCATGATGTCTGGAGACTGCTTGCGTCCCGGTTACGGCAGAGAGCTCAGAATGAAGTCCGTCGGCGGACAACGCAGCGGGAAAATGAGGGTCGCACAAGGGGCGAATCTGTTTTCTCCTTTGCCGACAGCAGCGGAAATGCCGGCCTGGACTGCAGTCCGGATGATGCCGACGACGAATTGCTGGCACGCCTGAATCTGACGCTCATGGACGCTCTGCAGGAGACGCCGGAGCTGATTGAGACGGCTAAGCGTCTGCTGCAGGGGGATACACCTGAGGAAGCAGCGGTAGCGCTGAGTTGTTCACGGGCCACAGTCTACCGCAGGCTGGGGCGAATCCGCGAAATCTGGAGCCAGTGAAACTGCCTGTCGCAGGTGATGACGACGCCGGACGCTCGCTTCTGCGCACTCCGCCGAGCTGTCTGCTGCAGGAAACTGATGTTGCTGTTCGGCAGATTCTGCCGCTATGCTCCGGGCTCGACCCAAGGGGAGTCCGGTGGGGCAGATGCACAACGTGAGCGACAAACTGAATGAACGCTGGCCCGCAGCCGGTATGGCTCTGGTTGCGCTCACGTTTTCTGCTGCAGGCTGCTTCAACCCGCAGGCAACCCGGTTGCCTCAATGGCAGGTGGACTGGCCCGCCGCAGAAGTTGCGGCCTGGCAGCAGCATTATCCCTTCTCAGACCCGGATGTCGGGCCTGATACGGGGGCCGGTCCGCGCGGATTTGAACGCCCGCGTTCGGCTGCACGTCGAGCAGCGGAGCAACGTGTGTTTGATGGAATTCCTGCCGGACCCGAATCGGTGTTGCCACGCAGAACGCTGCCCCGTCGCCAGACGATCCCCGTTCCCTGAGGTGCCAGTGTGTTGCGCAACCAGGCTCTGCTGC
>JALRDR010000165.1 GCA_023262145.1 Planctomycetaceae bacterium
CCAGCTTCACTGCTCACAAACCACTCGTGGAAATGGCCCGTGAAGAATACCTGCCCCGAGCACTCGGCAAATGTCTGCGCCACCGCTGCGGGATTGTGCGGCGGGTCGGCGATGTAATATTCGACGGGATCGCAGGGATCCCAGTGCGGGAGACCGTGGGAAAAATAAAACTCGCCAATCTGCAGGGACGGCTGCAGCCTGCGAAAGAAATCTCTTGTGGACGCATCAAACCGCAGCAGCGGTTCGCATGGATCACCAATGCAAAAGCCCAGATCGTGATTGCCCCAGACCCCGATGGGATCCACAGTCCGGAGCAGATCCACGGTTTCGGCCAGACGCCGTCCGGTCAAAGATATCGCCCAGACAAAGCACCTGGTCCACCCCGATGGATTCAAACAGCTGCAACGCTGTCTGCAGTTCTGCAACAGCTTCGTGAATGTCCGAAAGAATGCCAATTCTCATGGAGTTGCTTCCTGAAGATCGTCTGCGGCAGGACCGTGGTCAACAGATCTGCACGACGAGCGTTGTTGCGATCACCGTGATTCCTGCGTCTTCTTTCTTGCGACAACAGCTGGAAACATCCGCTGAGTGTCGTAGCAGATGCTCTCCACGGCAAAGCCCGACTCAGCTAGCTGATCCCGAGTTGTCTGCTCACTTCTGACACAGCTCCACTTCACCGGGATCACCTTGCTGAAGAGAAACCGTTGAAACTCAGGATCCTGCGGGTCTTACGGGAGCCACTGTTCCGCAGGTGTAATGAAGCTGAAGACGAAAATACCGTTTGGTTTCAGCGCCTGTCAGACGCTGCGGTAGAAATCGGTGCAACGCCCATCATCGTCGACGTAGATGTTCAGCCCGTTGCTGGTGAGCAGATCCCAGCGTTGTTCTGTGCAGAGTTGCCAGGCATCCTTCTGTTCGAAAGTCACATCCACCGGAGGATTCAGCTGGCGAAAGTTCTGTTCGGCTTCGCCCAGAGTTTCCGGATCAAGATCAACAGCGGTGAGTGTCACGCCAGGCGTCTGCGTATAGTCAAGAGTGAGAAGATCGTCCATCAGGCCAGCGGGCAGCGCTGCCAGGCTCATCCCGGGACGCAACCGTGATTGTGTCAGTCCTCGGAAAATCCGGAATCTCTCCTGGGTTGCTCGCAGAATTGGACAGCGATCCATCAACCACGATTCAAGTTCCGTAACCGGCTGGCCATCACTGCTGGTCGCTGTGGCGCGGCCTTTGTCCGGGTACAACAGAACGTATGACGTCCAGTGCCCATTCAAGCCAAGGTTTTCCAGCAGGAAGCGACCGAGGGGAAACTCCGCGAGTTCCCGTCGCAGCCGCACTACTTCGGGATCGGACTCTTCTCCCTGCGAAAGTGTATTATGCCCGTGGGAGATGATATTCATGCAGATCTCTGAATCCAGGATTGCAGGCCCAGCCCTGAGGTCAGGCACAGTTGACTCCTTCGAAGTTTTCCTTTGCAACTGCGGATTGTCAATACGGCGTCGAGTAGTGCTGGATAACCCAATGCGGATCATCAACACGAGGTCTGCTACTCAAGTCCGCGCTTTGAAATCTCAATCGCGCCGGTCAGCGCGGTGTCATACCCCAATTTACTCAGGCGAATCTCTGGACAAGCGACGATGCGAACACGTTCCTGCAGCGTGTGGTTGAGCGAATCGATGAGCTGCTGGCCGCGAGCACAGGCGATCCCGCCGCCCAGAACAATGAGATCCGGAAGCAGAATTGCGGCCAGATTCCGCAGGCCCTCCGCCAGGTTGTGTTCCACTTCCGCCCATTCCGCTGCGGTGAGCGCCTCGGCGGGTTTATGATACAGGGCTTTGATGCCATTTCCGGAGACGAGCGCTTCGAGGCAGTTCCGGGAGCCGCAGGGACAGGGCACATTCTGGCAGCGTGGGAAGGGCGAATGGACGGACTGGTGCGCCACTTCCGGGTGTCCACCACCGGCGCCGCGATAGATTCTGCCATCAACGACGAAGCCACCGCCCATGCCTGTACTGATGGTGAGGTACAGCAGCCGCGGCACGTCATGGCCACCGCAGAAGTATTCACCCAGTGCGGCGACATTCGTATCGACGTCGACGGTGAAGGGGCAGTTCCAGCGGTGCTGCATGAGCTGTCTGAGGGGCACGTCATTCCAGAGGGGCTGATGCAGCGGTGATACGATTCCGGTCTGCCAGTCCATCGGCCCTCCGATTGCCGCCCCGATCCCGGCAATCGGGCGACCTGCAGCAACCTCCGCGATCATCTGGTGCAGCAGACTGATCCCTTCCTGCAGGTCCACGGGAGTGTCCTGGCGGACGCGTCGAATAATGGCCCCATCCTGCTCGGCACTGGCCACCAGCAGCTTGGTCCCACCAATATCAAGGCCAACATAACAGGGCATCAGCAGCCTCTCGGGCGACATCAGGGAAGTATGCAGTGCGGGTGCCGCACAGCGAAGGGCGAAGGGCGATCAGGATCTGCAGGAGCGACCAGTTACAGCGAAGGGACGCGTTGATAGCGTGCGGTCATAAAGGTGGACCATGAGCCATCCTTGGCGAGGATCAGTGAGGTGAGAGTGCGTTCATTTTCGGAGACGACTTCGATGATGTCCTGATAACTGGTCATGCCACCGTCGGCAGTGGCGTCTGGACCTTCGGATTCAAGGGTAAGGACCCTGGCGGATTGATCGAGGGTTCCGTGATAGGGCCACAGGTATGTCATCATGGACGTGATAAAGGTGCCGACGAACTGTTCTCGTTGCGGATCGAAGCCGAGTGTCATCACCGAATCGGCCGGGCTGTCGGGATTCTGAGCAAAACCTTGGGCCATGGTCCAGAGACTGCCGAGGGAGCGAACGGATTCACGTCTTGTGAACTGCATCAGCGGTTGATCCGGCACCATGCGGCATTCGGACTGAACCGTCCAGTCGCCAACCAGCTGCTGCAGCCAGAGATGTTCGGGAGTTGGATCCGGAGCTTGCATAGTCACTGGGCCTGAGAGAATTGCGGGGGATTGAATGTGGACTGAACTCGGATTGGATGTCGACTGACCGGCTCCTGCCGGAGCCGCCCGGCATTGTAGAACCCCCAGGCAGCAGCTGTCGATCGCGCGGGCGGTCTGTTCTGCCGGCCATGGTGCGGGGGCGGATTCACCGTGCATGGCCCGGAGGACACTGCACTGCGAAGCCACAGAGCCACGGAGAGTTGTCGCAATTTGGTGGCAGCCACCGTGGCTGAGAGCCGTGTCTCGCGACTTGTGATTGTCTCTGCGGCTCCGTGCCTCCGTGAGAACAAATAAAAGGAATCCATCACATGCAGGGGAGCGTCGGTGACTCGCGGTTCTGCGGACCCGGCGATGGCGGTCGTTGTCTCTCAGA
>JALRDR010000244.1 GCA_023262145.1 Planctomycetaceae bacterium
GTGAGCGTATCGAGCGCCAGTTTGCCGGCGGGCTCATCGCCGCTGTGACAGTCGGCACAGCGACCGCCGAGCAATGGCTGCAGCGTCTGCTGAAAATCGTCCGCAGCAAGGTGAGTCCCCAGCAGCAGCAGGACAATACAACTTCGCACAGCCATCGGTAGCTCCGCTTCGGCAGGAAATATCGGCGATCTCAGGTCCACAGATCCGTGATCAGACCGGTGCTGTCAGCAAAGCTTTCCATTTCCAGCCCCATGAGGCGAGCGAATGTCAGCCACAAATTTGAGTTCAGTGTTCCTGGCTGCAGGCGAATCGTCCGGCCCTGTCGGATCTGGCCCTGAGCACCACCGGCGACCAGCATGGGCAGGTCGTAGTACTGATGCGTGGCTCCGTCTCCCAGGCCAGCTCCGCAGGCGACTATGGAATTGTCCAGCAGAGTGCTGCCGTCGACGTCGCGAATTTCCTGCATGCGGCGAATCAGCCAGGCATACTGCTGCATGTGGAAAATGTCGATCTTCTGAAGCTCCTTCCAGCCGTCACCCTTCTGGTTGTGAGTCATGTTGTGATGCTGCACAGGCTGGTCGAAGACGCCTTCGTACATCAGCGTGGCGTCCCAGCGCTCCGGGCCAATCATGAATGTGCAGACATGAGTCAGCCCCATCTGCAGCGCGACCAGCATCAGATCCATCTGCAACCGAATGTACTCGCCTCGCGGAAGAACCTCATTCTGCGGGACACGCACATCCACGCTCTTCAGCAGTTCGTCCATCCGCGAGATTCGTCGTTCAATGTTGCGAATCATCTCCATGAATTCGTTCAACTGAACCCGGTCATCCGCCGCCAGCTGCCGATTGAGCGTCTTTGTGTCGGCGAGCACCAGATCGGTGACATTTACGACATGGCGACGGTAGTCCTCCCGCATGAACAGACGGTCGTACAGCTTGCGGGGATCCCGAATTGAAGGAGCAATTCGTCCCGGTCCATACCACGAAATATTGTCAAACTCAATCGGTTCCTTCGGAGCCGTGAACCCATTACAGCTGATCTCCAGCGTATTGAAGACCGTTGACAGGCCGGTGTGGTCACCAATGACCTGATCGAGCGTTCGGCCGTTCGGGTGAGCAATCCCCTGATCTTCCGCCTGCTGCGGGGAGAGGCTGGTGAGATAACAGGAGGCTCCCTGAGCGTGAACGTCCTGACCATTCTTGAATGTGCGGTCCAGCCCCAGCAGCATGGAGACGTGGTCACGCACGTCCTGCAGCGGCTGCATGCTGGATGTCAGCTCCAGCGGGCTGATCCCCGGTTTGTCATTCAGGCGACGTTCTGCTTTGACTTTGTCAGCATTGAACCCTCCGATGAAGTCAGGAAGATCCGCCCCTTCTTCACCGGGAAAGAATGCTCGCCGGACAATACCGTTGGGGAGATAAACAATTACCAGACGCTTTGCCGGAGTTGTTACGGAGCGTGCAGAACCGGCCCGCGACAGTGATGGCAGGAACGGCAGGAGCACCGTTGCTCCGTTTGCCTGCAGAAAACGACGACGGCTGGACTTCATTCTGGGCTCCGCTGTCTGTTTGAGCTGCCGCCGCAGAAGGATGAATTGCAGCAGCGTGGGGTTCTTCAGTGTAGCTGTCGCTATGGGGGCATGGCAACAGCATGCCCCGCAAAGTGCAGACAGCCTACTGAGCAGTCACTGCCTGCACGTGGAACTCGCTGAAAACGGCGTCCGTATCCACGACACGCAGCCCGACCCGCCCGGTTGTCCATGTTGCATCCCGATGATCCAGACACCGGCGTTCGTTGTGCCAGACCTGGATGCGATCGCCGACGAACTGCACCCGCAACTGCTGTGGTTCGCGGACGTCGATTGCTGTCGGCTGACGGGCAAGTTCCTGCCAGCGTGTGCCGTCCGTCCTGCCAAGGATCAGCAGTTGCGTACGCGGGATCAACCCGGCGAAGTAACCGCGCTGAGCATCATAGCCGACGGACGGAGCCGTGCAGCGGAACAGCAGTCCGGCATCACGAGCATTGGCGAGCCCCTGAAAGTCGATGGTGACGGACGCCTCTGCATTGTCTGCCACTGTCTGTTCCAGAATTGCTTTTTCACCACTGCGGTACTCATTGATCGGATGCCGTGGTTCCAGTCCCAGGCGGATCTTTGAGTCGTCCAATTCGTAGTACTGGTGGTGCGCATAGATCGTGTAGCCCGCGGTCGCATCATTCGCGGTCACATCGGGAGTGCCCGCGGGCAATGGCTGCGGAATCCCCGCCGCGATCGGTGTTCCAGGCTGTGGTTCACCACGTTCATCAAAGTTCAGCGGCTGGATGAATACGGATCGACGCCAGCCTGGACGTCGATCACGTTTGGCATGAAATACGTGCCACAGCTCAGATCCGTCCGGCGACTCCACAAAGCACGAATGTCCGACGCCGTATGTCTGCTCTGTACTCTCGAAAAACGGCCGATCACGTTTCTGCCAGTGCTGCGGATTCAGCGGGTCTGTCCCCGTCAGTTCCAGCAGTCCCAGTTTGTACGTCGGCAGCCAGCTGGCGGCACAGGAGTAGGTGAGCAGAACGCGACCCGGGGCAGGCAGCACCTGCGGCCCCTCGTGGAGTCCGCGATGTTCCGGACCGGGTTCGACTCGCTCCCAGACATAATCGGCGTTGTTGCAGAGTCGGACGCGTGGTCCTCTGAGTTCCAACGGACTGGCCATTTCAGCGATGTACAGATACTGCTGATCCGTGCCGGGGGCGTCCCACCCGGACCAGATGGCATAGCGGCGATTGTTGAAGTGCAGGACCGTCATGTCGATCGCCCAGATATTCGGAGCATCGCGGTTCGGACCGTCACCGGTTCTGAGTGGTCCGTGCAGTTCGTATTCCCCCAGCGGATCAGCTGTTCGGGATCGCAGCACCCATGTGAGATGATTCTCATTGCGGCCGTCTGAAGCGGCAAAATAAATGTGCCAGTGTCCGTCGAGCAGGTGCAGTTCCGGAGCCCAGATCTCGCGGGAAAAAGATCCACGCTCCGGTGTTCTCCAGAC
>JALRDR010000254.1 GCA_023262145.1 Planctomycetaceae bacterium
TGAGGCTTGCATGCGGTGAGGCTTGCATGCGGTGAGGCTTGCATGCGGTGAGGCTTGCATGCGGTGAGGCTTGCGTGCGGTGTATTGCGTGCGGTGTATTGCGTGCCGTGAGACTGTGCACGCGATGGCTGGTTCAGTTCTGGGCGCGTGCTGATGGGGCCGTTGCTCGGGAGTACCCGTTGAGCGGATCTCACTTGCGCAGATCATATTCCTTGATCTTGCGATAGAGCGTGCGTTCGCCAATTTCGAGCAGTCTGGCGGCTTCTTCCCTGTTGCCGTCCGTCAGATCCAGTGCTCGCTCGATGTAGTATTTCTCCACTTCGCCCATCGGGCGACCGATCAGCGAGTCTGCTCCGGAAGCAATCTCATGTTCGGAGTCGGGAAGCTGATCGCGCACGAGGACCGCGATTTCTGGCGGCAGCCCATCGATATCCAGCAGACCGTCGGAATCAAGTACAAGCATTCGCTCAATCACATTCCGCAGCTGCCGGATATTGCCGGGCCACTGGTAGGCCAGCAACGCCTTGCGTGCCGCACGAGAAAACCCCTGTACTTCTCGCTCCGTCTTGCGACACATGTCGCGGAGGAAGTGTTCCATCAGCAGTGGAATGTCGCCCTGGCGTTCGCGCAGCGGGGGCAGATAAATCGAAACGACGTTGAGCCGGTAATACAGATCCTCCCGGAACTTGCCATCGGCTACGTTTTTCTGCAGATCGGCATTGGTCGCGGCCACCAGTCGCACATTGATTGGAAGTTCTTCGTTCGCTCCCAGGCGAGTAATCCGTCGTTCTTCCAGGACTCTCAGTAGTTTCACCTGGGTATCCATCGGCATCTCACCGACTTCATCCAGAAACAGCGTGCCGCCATTGGCGTGCTCAAACTTTCCGATTCGCCTGCTTTGCGCTCCCGTGAAGGTTCCGGCTTCATGCCCGAACAATTCACTTTCCAGGATGCTGTCCGGCAACGCGGAAATATTCAGCGGCACGAAAGGTTTGCTTTTGCGGGGGCTGTTCTGATGCAGTGCCCGCGCCACCAGTTCCTTCCCGGTACCGTTCTCTCCCTGAATCAGAACGGTCGTGTCGGTGGGGGAAACGTTCTTGAGAATCTCTACGATGGACTTCATCTGAGGGCTGGTGCCGATGACCCCCTCAAATCCAAAGCGTTCGTCCAGTGAACGTCGCAGCTCCGCATTGCGGCGAATCAGTCGCAGTCGGGCTGACGCCTTTTCAACAGCGGCACGCAGTTCGCTGATGTCGAGTGGTTTGGTGAGATAAGTGTAGGCGCCGTGCTGCATTGCGGTGACGGCAGAATGAATGGAACCGTGTCCAGTGAGCACGATGACTTCTGCTTCCGGCAGTTCATCCTTGGTCAGCCGGAGTATTTCCAGACCGTCCACTTCGCCCATACGCAGATCTGTGACGATCACATCCCATGCCTCAGCGCTGATCAGCTGAGCACCCAGTTCTCCGGAACCGGCTACACGACATTCACAGTTGATTCGCTGCAGCGCATCGGCAACAGCTTCCGCATGGCCTTCGTCGTCATCGACAATGAGCACACGAACCGGAATGGCAGCCAGATCGGCAGTTTCGTTCTTGGGGTCTGACATGGAGTCCTGATGGACAGAAAACAGTTTGCTTGTTGGTGAATCAGCCCGGTCTGCAGGCTGGGAGTGCACAGCGTACCCGCTGAGCAGCAGAAATAAAAATCGGCCTGCCAGAATTGCAGTCGGCGTTCAGAAACGCGAATGCTAAAACTGGGCAGTTCGTTACAGCCGTGCCGGATTAACGCAGAAACTGCGGTTTTTGCCGCACGACAGCGGCTCAGACCAGTTCAGCAATGGAGGCGAAATCCTGCTGCAGAGAACGATACAGCTGCTGGTAAACAGGAAACGCCCTGTTGTAGGTCCTTTTGGCGGCCGCCTGAGCTGTGGTTT
>JALRDR010000265.1 GCA_023262145.1 Planctomycetaceae bacterium
GCTCTGCCCGGGGCGACGGCGCTGCAGGTCGGGGATCAGATCCGCTTCCGAAAGTGGCAGTCCGGGGGGCACACCATCAATAATCACAACGTTACCGGGTCCGTGGCTTTCTCCCGCGGTGGTGATTCTGAAGAGACTTCCGAAGGAATTACCCGGCATGGATCTGCCTGTCTGCGATGAAAGAGGAACAACCGTTGCCAGCGTTGTGTTGTGAATCGGGGAATGGGTCTGTGGTTTTTCAGGTGCTGATCAAAGCCTTCATTTCGCGCACGGCCTGGTCGAGCCCAACGAAGACAGCGCGGGAAATGATGGAATGCCCAATATTCAGTTCGTGTGCCCCCGGGAGGGCTGCCACCGGCTGTACATTGCGGTAGTCGAGCCCATGTCCGAGGTTGAGGATGAGTCCAAGTGAGCAGGTGAGTTCCGCTGCAGTCTGCAGCCTGCGCAGTTGTTCCTCGCGAACGCGTCCAGGGGCGGCATCAGCGTAGGCGCCGGTGTGCAGTTCCACTGCCTGGACGCCAAAGTCCAGGCTGCGTCGGATCTGAGTTTCATCCGGATCGATGAACAGGCTCACCAGAATTCCCGCGTCCAGAAGCGCGGAGCAGCATTCTGCCACACGCTGTTGATGAGTAATTACGTCCAGCCCCCCTTCAGTGGTAATTTCCTCCCGCCGCTCCGGGACCAATGTCACCTGATCGGGAACTACACGGAGCGCGAAATCGCGTATTTCCGGGCTGACTGACATCTCAAGGTTAAGTCGCGTGGCAACCATCTGGCGCAGAACCTGAACGTCACGATCCTGAATATGCCGGCGATCCTCGCGCAGGTGAACTGTGATCCCGTCGGCACCCGCACTTTCGGCGACTACGGCAGCGTGAACCGGATCCGGCTCACGACCACGGCGAGCCTGCCGCAAGGTGGCAACGTGGTCGATATTCACTCCGAGCAACGGCATGGTAAATGTTCCAGAGTCTGTGCGGGACGAGGGACTTCGCAGATGCTGCCGGACAACGGCGGAAGGCATCTCTGACTATCTTCGGTTATCGCTGACACTGATGCGAGTTTGCGGTAATGCGGCATGGCTGTTTCGGGGAAAATTCCTGAATCTTTGTCGACGTTTCTGCATAGACCAGCCGGGGAGTTGCAGATCCTGGAGGAAATCGGCAAACTTTGCGATCGGAGGGATTCAGCCCTGTCATCACGAGGCTTAATCCCGCCGGTTCCTGCCCTCAGACAACCCCTGCAGATGACTCCTGCAGACAATTCCCGACAAAATCCTCCCGCCATAGCCTCTGCCCGTCCGTAGTTACGGGCCGAATCCTGCAGCAGACCGTACGCTTTCCCGGACATTGGCCAGTCGACGCACACGTTGTGCAGGCAGCGTGAGGCGTGATTGTGTGCTGTGATTTGGGACAGTGTCAGGCGTCAGTGTCCCGGGAGCGTCAGTGTCCCGGGGGGGGGAGAGTTGGGCAGTTGTTTGCGTTGCCGGTGACGATCGCCAAAAAGAAGAGTTTTTTTGAAATACCCTTCAGGAAATACAGACTGCCGGCAACCTAGATTCCCGAGTGCGGCGGATTGCAACCGGTTGCAGATTGCAATCGGTTGCTGTTCGGTCGCTGTGTTGTCGAACCGGGGACCTGCAGGTCAGGGTTGCGTGTTCGTCAGGTGCGTGTTTTTGTTTTCGTAAGGTGCGTTGCCAGGTGCAAGTGTTGACGTGCAAGGTGCAGCGTGCAAGGTGCAGCGTCAACGAGAGTAAGTTTGCTGGCTTGCAGTTGCTGCTCGACAGAGCAGCGATTGTACACGTTGATCACACCTTTTCCGGGACATGAGAGCCCGTAAGAGGACAGCCGGTACAGTCGTCTGTGACTGTGCGGGACGTTATGCTCGAAGAGGCGTGCGCCGGCGGGTTCGAGGGCGTGTGCAGATTATGTTCCCGGTAACAACGGGGCTACGAACGCAGTTTATTTCTGGTCAAGTGATTCAGCTTCTGAGAATGTAAATATGAGCAGTGTGCAATCAGATCCTGCGGAAGTGATGATCGAGTCTCGTGGGCTCAGCAAATTCTACGGAGAATTCGCAGCGACTCAGGACGTCAGTTTTCAGGTGCCGCGTGGTCAGGTCTGTGCTTTTCTGGGGCCCAACGGAGCGGGCAAGAGCACAACGATGAAGATGCTGACAGGATATCTGGCCCCCAGTGGCGGGCAGGCTTTCATTGCGGGTTTCGACATCTCGCGGGACCGAATTGCGGCCAGCGAGAAGCTTGGCTATCTGCCAGAGAATGGCCCGTTGTACGTGGAGATGACTCCGGAAAGTCTGCTGCGATACATGGGTGAAGTACGCGGGCTGAGCGGGTTTCGGCTTGCTGAACGGATGAACTGGGTTTCTGAAAAGTGTTCGCTTGGTGAAGTCTGGCGAAAACCGATTGCGAAGTTGTCTCGCGGTTTTCGTCAGCGCGTTGGTATGGCTCACGCACTCCTGCATGATCCGGAAGTGCTGATCCTTGACGAGCCAACGAGTGGGCTCGATCCGAATCAGGTTCAGGGAGTTCGCGATCTGATTCTGGAACTTGCGAAGAGCAAGACAATTCTGTTGTCGACACATATCCTGCAGGAGGTCCGAGCCGTCTGCAGTCGAGTTGTGCTCATCAACAGTGGCAGGGTCGTATTTGACGGCGACACTGCAGACCTTGGCAGTTCGGAAGTGGAGATGGAATCCAGCTTTCGTGAGAAGACTCTGGCATCCGTGTGAAGTACACGAAATCAGAGTTGTGTTCGCCACCGCTGAGTTCCGTAAGGCTGAGTTCCGTAAGGCTGGGGTCCGTAATGCTGTGTTTGGGAAGGCTGGTGCTGGCTTTCCCTCGCAGGCTGCGGGTAAATAACAAGTGCAATCGGGCGTCGTGCAATTGAGGTAGTAAGAATGATTCGCAAACATGTGGTCAGTGCAGTGGCAAGACGGAATTTCCGCAGCTATTTCTCTGGCATTCTGGGGTACCTGTTTATTCTGGTGTTCTGCGTTGCGGCTGCGGCGATGACGTTTTCAACCACGTTTTTCGCTGCGAATCAGGCCAATCTTGATCAGCTGACACAGGCTTTCCCGTGGCTTCTGCTGTTTGTGATTCCAGCGATCACGATGACTGTGTGGGCAGACGAGAGGAAACTGGGGACCGACGAACTGCTGTTCACAATGCCGGCGACGGAAGCAGAGGTACTTGCTGGCAAATATCTGGCCGTGGTTGGGGTGTACGGTGTCGCCCTGCTGTTTTCACTGGTGAATGTGCTGGTGCTGTTTCTGCTGGGAACTCCTGACGTCGGTGCTGTCTTTGCCTCCTATGCCGGTTACTTTCTTGCTGGTTCGGCATTGCTTTCTGCCGGCATGCTTGCCTCAGCCTTCAGCAGTAGCGCGACGGTCGGCTTTGTCATGGGTGTTGTGCTTTGTTGTGTTCCGGTGATGCTGTATTACGTGACGGATCTTGTGGAGTGGGTACTGGGGTTGTTTGGTTCCAGTGTTGAGTTGTACACGCTGCGGAATGCCCTTTCATCGCTCAGCCTGCAGCAGCAGTTGCTTGATTTCAGCATTGGAATACTGCCGCTCAACGGGGTCATCTGGTTCGCAAGTTTCACAGCTGTGATGCTGTACCTGAATCTGGTGGTCATTTCTCGACGTCGCTGGTCAGAAGGCAGCGAAAAGTCGATGGGAATGCAGTTCGCCGTGCGTGCACTGTCTGTTGCGGTCACCAGTGGCTCTTTGCTGTACATCCTGTCCTTTATGCCGACGCGGGCAGACCTTTCCGCGGAAAAACTGTACACCCTGTCGTCTGCCACCCGCAGCACGCTCGGGCAGCTCCGGTCCGGCGAGGTGATCACGGTGCAGGCGTTCGTGAGTCCTGAAGTACCTGCAGACTACGTTGAGACGCGTCGTCAGTTGCTGGGACTGCTCCGGGAATTCGAACGATCCAGCGGTGGTTTCGTTGTTGTGCGTGAAGTGGCTGTGGAGCCATTCAGTCAGGAAGCAGAGCAGGCTCGAGCACTGGGTATTGAGCCGGTCCGTCTGCCGTATGAGCGGGATGGGAAACGCGAAGAGGCGGAGATCTTCCTCGGAGCATTCCTGCAGAGCCCGTCAGACGAACTGGTGATCCCGTTCTTCGGGAAGGGGCTACCGATTGAATATGAGCTGACTCGTTCCCTGCGAACCGTTTCATCAGCAGAGCGTCTGCGTGTGGGCGTGCTGCAGACGGATGCTCAGGTGATGACTGACGGAGCCGGTGGTGGACGCTGGGAGATCATTCGAGAACTTGAAAAACAGTACAAGGTCGTATCAGTCAATCCCTCACAGCCGATTCTGAAGCTGGCTGCAGAATCCGGTGAAGCTGAAGATGCAAGCGTCGAGACGACAGTGGATTTCGACGTTCTGCTGGCCATCATGCCGTCTTCCCTGACGCAGATGCAGATGGACAACTTTCTGGCTTACGTTCGTACGGGCCGTCCGACGCTGGTTTTCGACGACCCGTGCCCGTTTGTGTTTCAGACTCAGTCCGGACTCGCGATGGCACCACGGATGCCAAAGCCGGGTGGTGGTGGCGGTATGTTCGGCGGCCAGCAGCAGCCGGAACCCAAGGCTGACAACGGACAACTCACCGCACTGCTCACCGCGCTCAATGTTCGCTGGGACAATGGGCAGGTGGTTTATGATCGCAGCAATCCGCACAGTCAGTTTCAGACACTGCCACCGGAGTACGTGTTTGTATCCCGCAGCGGTGACGGAGAGTCTCCGTTCGGGTCTGACAGTGTCGTGTCATCTCGTCTGCAGGATATGGTCATGCTGTATCCGGGAACAATTGTTGATCGAGCGGGGCGAAGTGAGCAGAAATTTGTGCCGCTGCTGGAGACATCAGCAGAGTCAGGTTTACTGGACTGGGATGATTACACATCAGCATCGTTCAGCCCGTTTTCAATGTCGCCATCGCGGCAGATCAATCCTGATCCTCGCCGCACGGATGATTCGGATCGACATGTTCTTGCAGCACACATTCAGAACGAATCAGACGAGAATCCGCTCAACGTGATCTTCTGTGCGGACATCGATCTGATCACGGACTGGTTCTTCATGGAACGTAATCGCGGGATGCTGGATGTGAAGTTCGACAATGTGACATTCGTGCTGAATGCCGTTGATCAGCTTGCTGGCGATGACACCTTCATTTCTCTGCGGTCACGACGTGAGACACTCAGAACGCTGCGATTTGTCGAAACTCGCGCCAGTTCATTGCGAATGAACCTCAGCAAGGAAGAGGACGATGCTCAGAAGGTCATGGATGAAAAACTGAAGCAGGCCGAAACAAAGCTCCGCGATGCGATGGCAGAGATCGAGGGCAATGCCAGTCTGGACAGTCGCAGTCGCGATGTTCAACTGGCCCAGCTGGAGGAGAAGCTGAATCGGCAGCTTGACGTTCAGCGACAGGAACTTGAACGTGATGTGAATGGACGCATTCGTCGTGCCGGGCTGGAAATGAAGCGAGAAGTCAGGCGAGTTGAAAATACCGTTCGTATCGTTGCCTGTGTCGCTCCGGCCATTCTTCCGATCTGTTTTGGCATGTTGTTTCTGGGGATGAGAAACCTGGCTGAAAGTCAGTCCATCAGCCCTGGTCGTCGCAGGAAATAAATCCCGCTTTCGAATTGTCTTCTCCGCCCATTGAGATTTTTTCCAGCTGTCTTTTGTTCAGCAGGTTCCACCATGAATTCATCAAAACGAACGCTGACCTTTCTTGCCGTGGCAGTCGGTTCTGTGCTGCTTGCAATCGTTGTCAACACCGTCAATCGTCCCGCCGTTGTGGAAGGGTTTTCAGAGGTCGGTGAAGAGTTCTTCCCTCAGCTTCGAGATGGCAAGGCCACAGAACTGATCGTGAGCAAGTTTGATCAGGATCTGGAGGAAACTCAGACATTTTCCGTGAAACTGACGGATGACGGTCTGTGGGTGATTCCATCCCACCATGATTATCCTGCTGAAGCGGAGGATCGCCTGGCGCGGACGGCCGCCTCGATGCTGGGCATTCGCAAGCTGGGGCTGGTCAGCCGCAGCAAGGAGGATCACGAACGCTACGGAGTGGCCGGTCCGGATGCTCAGCTCAGTCCGGCGGCAGCAGACGATGATGAGGAGAACGCTGTTGATCCGCGGGGCACCCGACTGACTCTGAAGGACAGTAGCGACAATTCGCTGGTGGACCTCATTGTCGGGCGATCTCCGGAATCAAATCCAGGGCAGTATTATGTCCGCGAGCCGGAGAAAAACGCTGTCTACATTGCCGAGATGAGTATTGATCTGTCAACAAAGTTCAGTGACTGGATTGAGCCTGATCTGCTCAAGGTAAACCAGCCGGATGTAAAACAGGTGCGTGTCAATCGCTACTCAGTTGATGAGCAGCGCGGCGAGATCGTTCAGGGCGATGTGCTGGACTTTCTGAAGGACGAAAGCAGTTCCTGGACCCTTGCTGGATTAGATACGGAATCTGAGCAGCTAAAGACGTCGGCCGTGACAGATCTGGTGAGAAACCTGGACGAGTTGAAGATTGTGGGTGTGCGTCCGAAGCCGGAAGGTCTGAATCCTGACCTGACAGTGTCTCCGGAAGTTGCCCAGAATCCTCTGCTGCGGCAGGTGCTGCAGGCAGACATGGCTCGCCAGGGTTTCTTTATCGCTCGGGGGCCGGACAACAAGGTACAGCTTGTTTCGAACGAAGGAGAACTCGTCGCCGGAACAACGAACGGCGTGCAATACACATTGTATTTTGGCGAGATTGCCCGTGGCTCCGCGCAGGATATCGAAGTCGGGGTGATCGCGGAGGCAACTGAGGAAGGGGCAGCGGAGACGGCCGCAGCCGAAGGTGGGGACGCCGAACCAGCAGGCGATGAAGAGTCCGGACCGCGCAGATATCTGCTGGTGAAAGTGACGTTTGATGATTCCTTGCTGGGTGAACGTCCGCAGGAGCCCGTTGCTCCGGTGAAGCCTGAGATCCTGAATGATGCTGCAGAGGACGGAGATGCTGAAGATGCGGGCAAGGCTGCAGCGGACGAGCCTCCTGCAGAAGAAAATGCCTGTGATGAAGAGAGTGGCGCGGCTGTTGCTGCGGACGAAGAAGCGGCAGAGACTCCGGCTGATGAAGGCGGGAAACCGGAGGCGGATGCGGCGAAGGAGACGACAGATGAGCCGGCAGGCGATGCTGCAGATTCTGTAGCTCCTGCGGAACCACAGCCGGCAACCGCAGACGAGGAAAAGCCAGCGGTGGATCCAGTGGCCGAGGCTCAGCAGGCTTATGACGCAGCACTGGCTCAGTTTGAGGGAGCCAAACTGGCCTATGAGAGTGCAGTTCGTCAGTGGGATGAGCGTTCGGAGGAAGGCAGGAAGCGAGTCGATGAACTCTCCACACGATTCTCCGGATGGTACTACGTAATCTCTGCCGAGAGCTTTGAAAAGTTTAAACTGTCTCGGGAAGAGGCTGTCGAGCCGAAGGCTGCTGCCGAGGGTGCGGGTGCAGCCCCGCAAACGCCGGGGGGCCTGTCCATTCCGGGGCTGGGAGATACTCCGCTTGGTCTGCCTCCAGCAGGGAACCAGTAGTACCTGGTTTTCTCCGGAATCCTGAATCGCAAAGGACAGCCTGCTGAGGGGCTGTCCTTTTTTTGTTCTGTATCACCCTGCTGGATTTCCGGGGGATTTTCAGACTGGTTCCGGGAAAGTACCGGATACCGACTGTTTGTGGGCAGAGTTCTTTGTGGGCCTGCTCGCAACAGCAAAGGCGAAAGAGAAACGCTGTTTGATTGTGGCTCACTTCCGCACAGGTGTCGCGGTGAGTGGATCCTCGGGCCATGGGTGTCGCGGATATCTCCGCGCCAGTTGTGCCCTGATTGTGGGATACGTGTTTTTCCAGAAACTCTCCAGATCACTCGTGACCTGCTGCGGTCGGTGGTTTGGTGCAAGCAGGTGGATCAGAACAGGTACCGTTCCGCGTGCCACCGCAGGTGTTTTGCGAAGCCCAAAGACCTCCTGGATTCTGACGGCAAGGATTGGTGGCCCGTTGTTCTGGTAACTGAGCGGGATCTGACTCCCACTGGGAACCTGCAGTCGCTCAGGGGCATGTTGCCTTACCGCGGAACGCTGCTCATGGGTCAGTTGCTGCTCAAATACGGTCAGCCAGTTCGCCTTTTTCAGTTCACCGAACGAGCGACAGTTGCTGCACAGCATGCGCAGAGAGTTCTGGAGAGCAGGTTCAGAAAAATCCGGAAGTTGCAGGTCCGGTAACCACTCTGCGAGGCAGCGTACGCGTTGCAGAAACTCACGATCCGGTGATGCCTTATCCGGAAGCAGAGAATTGAGGAGCGGAGACGCTGCGGCAAAGAGGACTTCTGCTGCTGCTGCATGATTGGTGATGGGAGCCGGAGTTTCGTTGAGAGTGAGATCAAGGAAGGCTGTTCTTCTGCGAGCAACGACCTGTTTCTGTGAGGGGTGAAAAAACAGCTCTTCGGATTCAGTGATCAGTTCCTGTGGAAGCCAGTTCAGTTCCACCGCGGAGGCCTGCCGCACTTCTGCTTCGGAGCCAGCTCCATCGACATTGATGCAGGTGAATATCTGTGCAGTACGAACAGCAGACTGGCGAGCCAGCCGGACGCGTCTTCCTCCTGTCATCATTCCCTGTGGATCACCGGCCGCCTTTCTGCGGGCCACTCGATCCGGAAATCCCGCCAGCAGTGCTCGTTTGATTGCTTCGTCAGAATCTGCGATTTGCTCCCCGGGTTGAATACTGCTGGACATTCTGTGCAGTGCATCAGCAAGCTGTTTGGCAATTCTCAGAATGTTCTGGAGCTGGTTTCGATGAATCTGTCCGAAGGGTGTCTCGTGCTGGCGATTGTTCAGAAAGTTTTCCACTGCGTGCAGACGGTCAAGAACATCGGAATCTGAATTGAGGATGAGCTGATCGCGTGGTGCTGAGCGATCTCTTCCGAGCAGAAAAGGCTCCTGTTCTGACAGCAAGGCCGCAAGCAGACATGTGCGCATGCCGTGGCCGCTGCGGAAACCGCTGATGACGACGCAGGCCAGTCTGGGTGGCAAGGGGAGCTGGACGACCCAGTGGCCGAGGACCGTTACTCTGTGGTCAGAGTCGATGGTCCGTAGTACCTGCAGAAGTTTCAGTGCGTGCTGAACCGAATCTGCCGGAGGCATCTGAAACCACGGTAACGCTGAGAGGTCGGTTTCCCCCCAGGCCAGTAGAGTGAGGATGCTCCCGGAGAGATCACTGCGGTGGATTTCCGGACGTTCGTCTTCTCGACGCAGGCGATGCAGATGTTCTTCCCAGAGACGCAGGCACTTGCCGGGTGCTGTGCGTCCAGCGCGTCCGCTGCGCTGATCCGCAGACGCCTTTGAGATCTGCTGCAGCTGCAGTCGATTGAGTCCCGTATCCGGATCAAAACTCATCTGGCGAACGGTGCCGGTATCAACTACGGCCGTTACACCGGAAACAGTTACGCTGGTTTCCGCAACATTTGTGGCAAGGATAATCCGCTGCTGTGTGGATGGAGCCAGCACTTTGTTCTGTTCATCGAGCGGCATGCTGCCGTGCAGATGCTGGATCAGGAGGGAATACTTTTGAGCAAGGGGCTGCAGGAGCTGATCGGTACGATTGATTTCGCCCTTGCCGGGAAGGAACACCAGAACATCGCCGGCTGCGGCGCGGAAAACGTCGCGAACCCCCTGGGCTGCAAGCTCCGGAATCGACTGCCTCTCCTGCCGGCGATTCCACTGAATATCGACAGGAAATGATCGTCCGGGGCAGTCAATTACCGGGCAGTGATCGAGGTATTCAGAGACTGGCTGAGGATCCATTGTGGCTGACATCACGACGAGTTGCAGGTCAGGTCTGACTGTCTGCCGGATCCGGAGCAGCATTGCCAGACAGAGATCGGTATCCAGACGTCGTTCATGGAATTCGTCGATGATGACTGTGTGGATAGTATCCAGCCAGGGATCGGCCTGAATCTTGCGCAGCAGGATCCCTTCGGTGACGGCAAGAATCTGTGTCTGTTCGGAGCAGCATTCATCGAATCGAACGCGATAGCCAACAGATTCGCCGATGGGCTCTGACATCTCCTGAGCCATTCGTGCGGCTGCTGCTCTGGCTGCAACACGACGTGGTTCGAGGAGGATGAGTTGTTTGCGGTCACTGGAGGCAGCAGCAGCGACTGCGGGGGGAACTCGAGTTGTCTTTCCGGCACCGGTGGCCGCGCGCAGAACGACGCTGCCGCAGTCGCGCAGATTCTGTATGAGTTGTGGAATGATCTGATCGACAGGGAGTTCTGGTGGAGGAGATTTCATGGAACAGCCTGCGCGGGGCGGACGCACGTGACGGGCAGAAAAAAACCCGAAGCCATCTAGCTTCGGGTCTGGATTTCGGGGGGCTGATGAGGAATCAGTCACCGAATGCGGCGTCGAAAGCACGGTTGGAAGGTGAGAAGTCGACGTTCTTGCAGAACTGTGCTGCTTCGGTAGCACCCTGTTCACGGTCCATTCCCATATCTTCCCATTCAACCGAGAGCGGTCCGGCGTAGGAGATGGCATTCAGAGCGCGAATAATCTCTTCAAACCGAACTCCACCGCGTCCGACGCTGCGGAAGTCCCAGCCTCGGCGCGAATCGCCGAATGGCAGGTGGCTGGTCAGAATACCAGTCCGTCCGTTCAGTGTAACGGAAGCGTCCTTCATGTGTACGTGATAGATTCTGTCGGGGAAGTACCGGATGAATTCCACCGGGTCAACCCCCTGCCAGATCAGGTGGCTGGGGTCAAAATTGAATCCAAATTCCTTGCGTCCGTTGAGTGCTTCAAGTGCACGTTCTGCGGAGTAGATATCGAATGCAATCTCTGTGGGATGGACTTCCAGCGCGAACTTGATGCCACAATCTTCGAACACGTCGAGGATCGGGTTCCAGCGTTCTGCCAGCAGCTGAAATCCGGCATCAATCATGGTTCTGGGAGTCGGCGGAAAATCGTACAGCAGGTGCCAGATGGAGGATCCTGTAAAGCCATTGACAACGCTCACATTGAGCTTCTGTGC
>JALRDR010000321.1 GCA_023262145.1 Planctomycetaceae bacterium
TCTTTGTCTCCTGGCCTGCTCAGATCCGGCCGGGACAGCGGTCTGCGTCACTTGTCAGCGTGGTCGACATCGCACCTACTCTATGTGCCATCGCCGGAGTGGACTCAGGTGAACTGCAGTGTGACGGTCAGGACTTCTGCAGATTGCTGCAGAATCCCGCTTTCCAGTACCGTCAGTTCGCGTTTGCTGAAGATCATTGGCACGACTTTGAGGACCATTGTCGCAGCATCACTGACGGTCGCT
This sequence comes from Planctomycetaceae bacterium, assembly GCA_023262145.1. GTDB lineage: Bacteria > Planctomycetota > Planctomycetia > Planctomycetales > Planctomycetaceae > SXXK01. The sequence goes on from JALRDR010000321.1 coordinate 244, forward strand.
TCAAACTGATCCGCAATGATTATCCGGATCTTGCGGCAACGCCTTCGGCAGATGCCCTGAGAGCATCCACGTGGCAGACAATGCTGCAGCTGAATGGCAGGAATCAGCTGACACCTGAACAGCAGGGTTGCTTCCTGCAACCACGTCCGCACTGGGAGTTGTATGACCTGCAGCACGACCCCGGTGAATACCGCAACCTTGCAGGTGAGCCAGCGTGGACCCGTGTCATGCAGAACCTGCAGCAGGAACTTGAAGTCTGGACAACTCAGACCGCAGATTATGTGCCGTCCATAAGAACACCCGATGAGTTCGACCGAGTCACCGGAGCGCCTGATCCTGCCGTTCGTGTGCGGCCACGACCATCGAGGGTTGAGATGTTCGGGACCAACGGGCAATACTGACGCTGGGCGCCAGTCCGTCGCTGGGCTGAACCTCTCCGGGACCACCTACGCGACGCGAATGCTGATCCTTTACGCTGATGAGTCCATACAGGGTAATGAGTACAGGGCCCGTTTATGTGGCCCGCCCCCGACAGCGTTTCGACCTCTGCAGTGAAGTGTGGTTCGAAGTTCAGAACCCCGCCTTCGGCTGCCGCCCTCCGTCGTCCGCTGCCGCCAACGATGAACTGATCGACGAAGCAGTCCGTCACGCACGGAGACCGACTGCTTCGCACCGCTGCGGCGATGAGATTCAAAGTTCAATGTTGATCTCATTCGACCCCGACTTGACAGTCTTTTTCATTGACCCATCGCTGGCGGCAACTGGTAACGGCTTGCTGGCTTCAAGGGCAGCCCGCTCTTCAGCAGTCATTTCAGCCGGATCATCTGGCAGATTATCAAGTTCCGTGGTCACGATCCGTTCGATCGTGACCACGTGCTCACCAACAACAGCACCCTCGACATCCGGAAGATAGACAAGCTCGAAATAGCCGTCCGCATCGGTTTCTGCTGTGGAAGGTCTGCCGGGAGTAACAGGCAAGAAATTCACGATCGCTTCTGAAACAGGCTGTCCACCCAGTGTGACCTTGCCGTAGACAGTCCCCAGTTCCGGAAGATCGCTTCCACCACAGCCAGCGGCACACAGTACAAGCACACAGGTCAGCAGAATTCTTGACATGAATGACTCCTGGGCTGTGTTCAGACAGCCCGATTTACAAGGACATGAACATGAAATGGAATCGCTGAACCGTTCAGAATTCGCCCACAACCTGCCCGTCATCCTTCATTCCAAGCTTCTGGTAAATGCCGACATTTCCAGGATTCACAACATCTGCCGGCCAGTCGATGCCCTGATCGTTGCGTTCCGGAGCTCCCTGCAGATCAAAGTGAATACTGTCGCTGATGAAATGCACTGATCCGTCGGCGAACAGAAACTGCCCGCCCCCGGTATGAGCGCTGCTGAAACCATCGGTGCAACGATCGTCTCCGGTATTGATGGGATCATTCAGGACCTGACGAACACGAGCCAGATGATAATCATTGCCATGTGTTCCGTTTCCATCGGGATTGCGGCCGCCAAGCCACGTTCCTGCGCCGCAACGTTTTGCACGCTCGCCAACCATGAATGTATTGGAAGTTCCATCCAGGATATCGCGAAACCTCACGCTGCTGCCGTTGTAGAAGATTCCCCGTGGATGCCGATGATTGAGCTGACGTGGAGCACGCAGATCTCCGGATGGATCACCCGTGGAGCCCGGATAGTTCAGTGTAGGCGGACGCCAGCCGTTTCCGATTCCTGACAGACCGTTGAAGTGTGTGCGTCGCATTCCGTTCTGCAGATGCGACCCTGTCGTATCACTTGGGCACTGGTAGGCCGCAAGTGCTGGAAACATCTCATTGAGCCGCCCGGCAGCAGCTGCAGCGATCAGCGCCTGGTGCAGGGTCAGTCCGGAAATGTTGAGCTGCTGAACAACATTGGTCTGCTCCATCTGCGGCAGAATAAATGCAGCCCATCCATACGACTCATAATTGGCAAGCACGCGTCCGTTGTTTGGTCCCGGCCGCTGAGGCACCGTGCCCGGTGGAAAGCAACCGTGTACGTCATGGTAATTGTGCAGTGCGATGCCAATCTGCTTCAGATTGTTCTTGCACTGTGTTCTGCGAGCTGCCTCTCTTGCCTGCTGCACTGCGGGAAGCAACAGCGCCACCAGAATTGCTATGATCGCAATCACAACAAGTAACTCGATCAGCGTAAAGCCCCGCTTGCGACTCTTCGTTTCCATTAGCGATTCCTTTTGAGCATGGTGACTCCGTTTCCCCGCAGCAGGGATACGGCGTGGCTCCAGCAAGGAGCAAACAGATCAGCACGGCATGACAGGCCCTCGGCGACTGTTGCACACGGCTGCGCGCGATGGAACACTCTTTATTCTCACACGCCGAGTCAATGAC
>JALRDR010000332.1 GCA_023262145.1 Planctomycetaceae bacterium
AGCGGGCGCAAAAGCGGGCGCAGCAGCACGTCAGTTTTCCGTGAACCATGTCACGGCGTTGCGAAAGATTCTGATGCCCTCACCTTCGCCCCGCAGCCCCTTACGTGTCCATTGCGGATGCTGAGTTGCAAACAGGAATCGTTCAGGGTGAGGCATGAGTCCCAGCACACGGCCACTGGCATCGCACAGACCCGCCAGATTGGCCAGTGATCCATTCGGATTCTGCGGTTCCGGAAGCAGATCAATTCGTGTCGGGTCGCCACTGGCAAGAGCCATCTCTGCGGCCTGCGGTGACCAGTAGCACAAAGCCATCTGCTTCCGCTCACGAAGCTGCTCGGCAATCTCAGGTCGAGCGACGGCCAGACGTCCCTCCGCGTGAGCAATCGGTACGTCAAACTCGTCCATGCCCCGCAGAAATGCTGAATGATCGGAGGTCACCTTGAGCCGAACCCAGCGATCCGTATAACGCCCGTTGCGATTCCACGTCAGGGTCAGATCCTGCTCCAGCCGGGATTCACCCACGTCTGTAAGTCCCCGATCCATCAACAGTCCAGCCTTGAGGATCGTCTGGAAGCCATTACAGATCCCCAGGACGAGGTGATCACCACGCAGAAAATCACAGAGCGCATCGTTGAGCTGCCCGCGGAGCTGGCGGGAGAAAATGACTCCTGCACCAAGGTCGTCTCCGTAGCTGAAGCCACCCGGCACGCACAGAATCTGATAATTCTGCAGCTGCTGCGGATTCTCCAGCAGACGATACAGGTGCACTCGCTCGGCAACCGCCCCGGCAAGTTCAAATGCGTGAGCAGTCTCGAGATCGCAGTTTGTGCCCGGGGCACGCAGAATACAGACTCGTGGTTGGGTCATTTGAGCAGACCAATAACGAATGGAACTGGAAAACCACGACTCCGTGAGGAACCCCGGAGTGCGGCAATGGCGTGGTTTTAGCAGACGATGTTCGGCCTTGCATCCAGCGGGCAGAGGCAGGGGGGAACTTCCCATGATTTGGTACGGTACCGCTGCAATGAAGAGACTCATTGCGTGGACAGGAGTACTGTTTCCCGTAATCTCCGGCAGCTGCTTTTCGTACCAGCCCGTGGCAGCAAATCCCGTCAGTAAATCCCCTCACGGCAGCCTGCTTCCCAATGCTGCTTAACCGCCGCAGACTGAAAAGTAATACACAACTTCGTGCACCTGCCTGCACCTAACCTGCACCTAACCTGCACCTGCCGGCACCTGCCTGCACCTTCGTGCACTCTCGCACACAGTCGTGCACCAGGGTCCATGCGCAGCAGCTTCAGACTTTCCCGGCGACACTGAACCATGAATTCCACACACCTCACGGTCTGCAGCATGAGTGCTATTTCCGACGCGATCGCTTGTTGCGTGGGCGACGTCCCGAAGTGGAATGACCGTGACGATTCTTCGTACTTCCTGCGACCTTGTCAGCCTTCCGTCGTCGTTCAGTTTTTTCAGTTCCGGCGACCTCACGGACAGAACCTCGTGGTTGCGATTCCCAGCGACGACTGCGTCCCCCCGACCTGCCACCATCGCGAACCGGCAACAGGTTCATCTGCCGACGATCCACGTTGACAGATGTGATCAGCACACGAATTCGGTCACCAAGTCGAAATACGCGACGACTCTGACTTCCCGTCATCGTGCGTGCGGCAGAATCAAATTCCCAGTACTCGTCCGACATTTCATTGACCGGAATCAATCCCTCAGCCGGAATCTCAATTCCCTGACAGAACATCCCAAAGGATTCCACCCCGGTAATCACGGCCTCCATTTCCTCGCCCACTTTTGGTTCCATGAACCGCAGCAGTCGTACCTTGATCACCTCTCGCTCGGCTCGCTCTGCACGCCGTTCAGTCCGGGAACAGTGCTTGCCGAGTTCAAACAGTTCTTCTGAAGCGTCACCCGGACGCCCCCCATCACGAATGATTCGGTCAATCAGGCGATGAATGGTCAGGTCCGGATACCGTCGAATCGGACTTGTGAAGTGGCAGTAGTCCTCCTCAGCCAGTGCGAAATGCCCCGCGTCCTCAGGAGAATAAATGGCCTGCTTCATACTGCGCAGCAATGCCATGTTCACCGCTCGCTGTTCCGGACGACCCTCCACGCGGCGTATCAGCGACTGCAGTTCGAATCGACTCTGGGGCTGAGACAGGTGCAGATCCAGTCCCTGACAGAACTGCTGAAATCCGCGAATCTTCAGCTCATCCGGCGTCTCGTGCACACGCCGCAGAAAAGGAATGCCGTGGGTTGTCAGGTACTGCGCGACAGCAATATTTGCTGCCAGCATGAATTCCTCGATGATCTGGTGACTCTCATCGTGCTGACGTTCATGGGCACCACAAACGAATCCCTCCTCGTCGAAGTCGATGCGGATCTCCGGGATGCCCATTTCCAGTGAACCCTGGTCCCGACGTCGCGCCCGCAGCAGCATTGCAAGTTCATACATCTGCTGCAGCAACCGGCGAACTTCCGGTGCGTATTCGTCTGCTGTGCCGCTGCCATGCACAATCGGAAGCACCTGTTCGTAGGCAAAACGCTGCGTTACACGAATGACGGTATTGGCCATCTTGGCGCCGAGCACCATCCCGGCGTGGTCGAAATCAATGAACACGCTGCGGGTCCAGCGCAGCTCGCCCTGCTGCAGACTGGCCAGCCCGTTACTGAGCAGTTCCGGGAGCATCGGAATCACATAGTCGGGAAGATAGACGCTTGTTCCGCGTTCTCTCGCCTCATGGTCCAGCGGCCCGCCGAGCGGTACCAGTGAGGCCACGTCAGCGATATGAACTCCCAGATGCCAGACACCATCGTCCGTTCGATCAAGACTGATCGCATCGTCAAAGTCCCGGGCGTCAGCCGGGTCGATCGTCACAATTGTCCGGCCAGTCAGATCCCAGCGATCAGCCGGGATTTCATCCGGAAACTGCTCAACCCGCAGTCGAGCTTCCTTGAGCACCCCTTCCGGAAACTCATGCGGAATTCCAAAGCCGTAGATCACGGAAAGATTGTCAATTCCCGGATCGCCATGCCGTCCCAGCACTTTGCTGACAACTGCTTCACCGGCCTTTTTTGCAGTGGGGAAACGCAGAATCTCCACTACAACCCGGTCATTCACCTGCGGACCACGTGCGCCAGTATCGGCCACATGCAGCGGTTCCGAAAACTGATCACCGTCGACACGCACATAACCGCGCCCACCGATCTCAATCCATGTGCCGACGAAGACCGTGGAAGCACGTTCGACAATGCGATCGATGACGCCACAACGTTGTCCGTGTGACCGTCTGCGGGCGGTGAGCGTAACCAGAACTTCGTCGCCACTCTGAGCATCACGCAGATCACGTGCGGCAACATAAACATCGCCGCCGCGTAAATCGGCGACTTTTTCGGACGGTATGACCCAGCCGGCCCCGCTGGGCATCCTGCGAACGACACCGCGAACTGTCGCCAGCATCCCGCGCGGCCTGAGCCGTCCGCGGCGATCTTCACGAATCCGCCCCTGCTCGATTAACTCTTCATCGGCTCTGCTCACCTGCTCGATCTCATCCTCCTGCAGACGCAGCGAAAAAGCCAGCTGCTCCACAGTCACAGGACGATAGTCAACGGCCAACAGCGCCCGCAGCACTCGTTTCTTCAGGTTCCGCTCCTCGGAACTGCTCACTGATTGCTCTCCCCCAATTCCAGTACAACCTGTTTGAATGGACAGGACGAACGGCCCACCGGCCGCTGCTCCGAATCCAGTCTCCTCCAATTCCACCGTCGACCAGGAAATTATACTGCAGGTTCATTCAGAATCTGCAGCAAACACGAACTTGCCAGCGTGGTTCAGCGGAGGCCGGTCGGAAGCGACGCAGCGATCAGATTGGAAATCCGCTGAATTATCGGCTGACTTTGCTCCCACGGCTGTTCCGTCAGAATGACACACCAGCGTTGGGTTGCACACTCCGCCCACATCTGTGTTCCTGTCGCCCCCCAGTGCCCCCATGCCTCAGACCCCAGAAAATCACTGAAACACCCCGTGTGATCAGGCCAGTTCAGCCGCCAGCCCAGTCCCCACGGACGACGCTCCCGATGCTCAGCCGATAACGCAGAAAAGTGCTGCGTCTGATTTGATGTTGCGGCCTTCACGACCTCTGCGGCAAATACGGGCCGCCCGGCTGCATCAGTCCCCTGACGCAGCAGACACTGCAACAATCCGGCAAGATCGCCCGCTGTGGATGTCAGCCCACCCCAGGGCGCCCCGAGTGAACGCCAGTACCGACTGTTCCAGTTCCAGTCGCAGTCCACCGGCTGCCCCGGCGGTAACTGACAGGGAACTGTCCGCCTCCACCATGCTTCGGCGTCCGATGGTATGCCAAGGGCCGTATCAACCATCTGTAACGGCTCCAGAACTCTCTCCCGCAGGTAACAGGGCAGCGACCGGCCACTGATCTGTTCGATCATCAGCTGCAGAACTGCAAAACCCATACTGCAATAGCTGCAATCCTCTCCGGGAAGAAATGCCGGATTCTGCACTGCAGTCACTTCCGCAAACTGCTGAACCGATGCGTGCTCCGCCCGGAGCTGTTCATTTTCCGGAAGCATGTCCGGAAGCCCCGACGTGTGTGTGAGCAGATGCCGGATGGTGATCCGCCGCAGCGGTCCCCGGCGAAACGCGGGCAGGAAATTCCGCACGGGCTCGTTCAGCCCCCACGCACCTTCCGCAGCCAACTGTACGACCAGCAGCGCCACAAGCGGCTTCGTCAGCGATGCAGTCAGAAACAGCGGCGTCTCAACAGCTCTGAGCGCCGCGTGCTGCAGACTACGACACTCCACAACCACCTGGTCCCCAACGCCGGCGCAAATGTCCGCGCCCACGATTGCTGAATCGCCCAGAATGGACAGGATGCGTTCTTCCAGCGTGGCAACGATGGCCATGGCTTACTTCCGTGTGTCTGCTTGCAGCGGGCGGAATACCGCACAGGAGCTTAGCAGTTTCCGGTGGTATGCACACTCTGCGCGGCAAATCGCAGACAAGGAGTCTCTCAGATGGTCTCACACTTCTGCAGTGCGACGGCGATACAGCCTGCCACCAGCGTTCAACAAAGCCGCAGTTGTGAGCAGCAGGAGCGACCCTGGCTCCGGAACTACGCTGCCGAAATCCTCAATCTGATACACCCGGAAGCCCGTCGACAGATCGGCTTCAAAGTCCGCATACTCCTGGCCACCCGAATTCTGCGTGTTTGCTGCGAGATAACTTACGGGGTCTGCAAAGCCACCACCGAGCGCGACTCGATAAAATAAGCCGTCAGAGTTGTCGAGCACACCCGTCTCAGAAAGTTCCGTGACATTCCCACCCAGCCCCATCGCGCCGTAGAAGCTGAGTCCCCCGGCCTGGTCGACAGCTGCCGGATCGGACCACGGCGATGCTGCGGGAAAGTCCGCGTTGTAAACAGCCGTGTTCGCAGCGGTTCCTGAAGCCACTGCGTTCGGAGCAGTATCAGAACCAGTTGTATACAGGGAATACGAGTCCGTTGCAGCATCGTAGTAAGCTGCCTTGTAGTATTCATCGATCGTCGGCAAGGCGTACAACGCCCGCTTGCTGCGGAACGGATTAGCCGCGTTGTAGTCGTCCGGATCATTAACAGAATCCCACTCCTGAACGACGAATTCCGGGCTTCCGTCAACATCCACCTGCACGATCTTGTAGGCGATATCATTACCCGTCACCGTATTCATCCAGTTCACGAACATTGCAGCTTCATGAAATGCGATACTCTGCGCAGCCTTGCTGGAAGCGTCGGCAATACTGATCTGATCCCCCGGATTCAGCACGTTATAAACCGCGATCATCGCATTGCTTACTTCGGTGCTGCCAACGCGGTAGGTGTAACTCACCGAACCATACCCGGTGCCATCAGCCGCGTTCCCCACATTGGCGATGTCGAGAAACTGCACGTTGAATGTGTCACCACCGGCCCCGAAGGTAACGATGCCAGCATGCACGAACTGCATCCCGACACCACCATGCAACAGCGCAGCCAGCCATGCAAGAATTAAGCAAAGATTGTTGCGGTGCCTCGACATGAAACGCAGTGCCCTGAATCACAGCTTGCTGATGTTGATTTTTTTCAACGCTCAGCAGAGTCTTTTCGGCCGACGAAGGCGACGCAATCCTTTTTGGCTGTTTCTTGAAAGCTCAGGAAAACCCGTATGTACAAATTGTCAAGCTGCCGGATTAATCGCTACAACCGGCCCAGCAAAACTTCGCAGACAGCAGATTCGTGCACTTTTTTCTCCCGCACTCAACTCGCGGAAGTGGCCAGTTTTTCCGCCAGCAACCTGCCACTCTGCATGGCTCCGTGAATCGATCCGCTGCTGTAACTATCCCCGCAACAATAAATCCCCGTTGATGTTACGCGGTATCCTGTGGAATTCTGCAGCAATCCCGGAGGCTGCACTGGCAAGGCAAAACGAATGCGGTCGCTAGCCAGCAGCTGCCACTGCACAACCTCATTGCCAAACCATTGCTCAAGCTGAACTCTCACAGCAGCTTCCAGCTCTTCGTCTTCCTGCTCCGGTACTCCACAGGTCGACACACTCACCAATGCCTGACCACTCGGGGCGTAGTCTGCAGCCACATTGCTCATCACGCAAACGTTGTTGACCGGCCCCGCCGCCGGACCGTCACCGTTGAGCAACAGTACGGGCTGTTCAACAGGAGCTTGCGGGGCGGCAAACTGCAGACAGACCGTCCCACGACCAACTGCCGGACAAACATCTTCCCCGGCAAGCTGCGCTGCGGAAGAACCAGCGACCGCCAGAACGACCGCTGCCGCCGCAATCCGCTCGCCTCCGGCAAGAACCACATGATCGCTGCTGACCCGTTCGACAACCGTCGACAGGCGAATCTGAGCCGGATTTATCCCCCCCGCCAGCTGCTTTGGGATCTCCTGCATCCCCAATGCCGGGACTGCCACATCTCCCCCTGCA
>JALRDR010000335.1 GCA_023262145.1 Planctomycetaceae bacterium
GGCCAATACCTCCGTAGACCCTGCCCGCTGTAAGCTCGTTGACGGGCGCCCCGCCGCCTTCAAGCACCTCAAACGGATTCTGCTCAATTTCAGCGTAAGAGAAGCCTGCTCTGCCAGCCTCTGAAAAAGCGTCTGATTGTGCAGGGCGTCTGCGAAGTTTTTCGCCCTCATTCAGAAACGGGTTTTCTTCGCTCATCTTGATTCTGCGCCCCCTGTCGGCTGTGTTTGTTCACACAATCCTGGCGGGATGACCCACGCTGGACTGTTCGCTTCGTTGCTGATCAGCGTTCAAGCCGGAATAAAAAATACCAGCGACAACAGCATCGTCACTCCCGCCAGCAGGATGATCACTCCGACGCGAGCACCTGTGTCGAATCGACGGTGATCCGCATACCCCGCTGGCATGGTCAGACACAATGCGGCGATTCCCATATTGACGATGGGGATCAGTACCAGCAGGCCTCGAATCCAGTGATATCCCATATTGCGAAAACGAGACACTGTAAAAGGCAGATGCAACAGCGGCAGTGTGACAATCAACTCCGAAAGCCTGACCGCCAGGAGTCGGTTTGCCGCCCCGGGCCATGCCAGAGTTACCGCCCCGCTAAACACCAGCAGCCCGCTTACCGCCCACAACAGGCGTCCAATCCCGGGATAATCCTCCGCAGGACGCACTCCCTCAGACTGAGAATCGGCGGTCAGAACTTCAAATGGATTTGCGTCCGACATCAGCGTGATCATCCCCACCCGGTTTCTCGTCACACACTTGCCGATCACCCCCGACTACCTCAGACTGCAGTACAGACCTGCTGAGGCAATCCTGACTTGAAAGCAAGAAACGCAGAGTGATCGCCCGGGCGTGGATCATCCTCCACTGGACTCTGAGTAACAACCTCCAACAGCGATTACGACTTCCATAATCCCGAAAGCAGCCAGCATGAATCGCAAGTCGCTGATCCTGATCTCAGTGCTCACTGTGGTGGCTGCCTTCACACTGGTCCAGTTCAGCGAATCGCCTCCGCCGCGTTCGATTCAGCTTGTGACCGGGGACGAGCAGGGAGCCTACCATCAGTTTGGACTGCAGCTTGCCGACTACCTGCGTCGCAGCGGACTGCAGGTCATTGTCACCCCAACTGCGGGCGCTCTGGAAAATGCTGCGCTGATCGAATCCGGCGGTGGCACAACGATCGGTTTTGTTCAGGCCGGATTGGTTTCTCAGGACGATACCCCCACACTTCGCGGTATCGCCGGGCTGTACTACGAGCCACTCTGGGTTTTCTATCGCCGTGATCGCTTCCTGCCGCCGGAAACTGCCGACGCTGACCCCGCGCCCCCGCTTCCTGATGATGTGACGGCACTGAGTCACTGCCGCATCGCCATCGGAGAACCGGGCAGTGGGACGCTGGCAATGGCGGAACAGATCTTTCGCAGCGCAGGCATTTCCACTGATCTTGCGCCGCAGGCCCTGGAGATGGAATTCCTGCGGCTACCTTCATCCGCAGCGGCAGAACAGCTGCAGAATGCAGAAATCAACGCCGCCATCTTTGTCGCCGGGCCTGATTCCCCATTGATCGATCGTCTGCTCCATGACCCGAATCTGGAATTGCTTTCCTTTCGTCGTGATGCCGCATTCGTCCGGGAACTTGATTTCCTGCACTCGCTGGATATCCCTGCCGGACTGATTGATCTCGCCGCAAATGTTCCACCCCGACAGACAACGCTGCTGGCACCGATGGCCTGCCTTGCCGGTCACGCGGAAACACATCCGGCTGTGACCGAACGCATCCTGCTGGCGGCAGGCGAGGTCTGTAAGAGTCAACAATTGCTCACCAGCTCCACTGTATTTCCCGCCCTTCCGGAACTGTCCGGTGTTCCTGTCGACCCGACGGCGGAGCGAGTGATCTCCAGTGGAGCCTCTGCAATGTCGCAACTGCTGCCTTACTGGATGCTGAACCTGATCCGCCAGATTCGACTGCTGGTGATATCCTTCATCCCGGTGCTGCTGTTTGTCACTCGAGGCATTCCGCTGCTGCTGGATTTCCGCACGTCACGTCGTGTCTATGGCTACTATCGCAGGCTTTACCAGCTGGAACACGAACGTGCTGCAGCGGATCGCTTGATGGCGATTTCAGAACTTCAGCAACTTCGCGATGATGTCGCCCGCATGTCCGGTGGCGATGTGCTGCTGGACCCGGCGCCCAGTGACGATGGCGAGCAGGCTTTTGGCCCGATTGCCTA
>JALRDR010000358.1 GCA_023262145.1 Planctomycetaceae bacterium
GCATGATCGCCTACGCGTCAAGCCTAGACCAGGGCGGCCTAATCGCGCACACAGCTGAAGACATTGCACACGGGCTTGGGGCCGCCGCTGGCATAGTACGGAGCCACCAGGTCTTCCACGAATCGATCAAATCCGGCCTCACGCAGCAGTGCGTTGAGCCGTTCGTAAAACACGTGCCCCGGGGCTTTGGCAATGGAGCCCGTGGCCACCCACAGTTCCCCCTGAAATTCATCCGGTCGTCGCCTCAGTGCCACGACATCCTCCTTCGGCAGATCTCGACTTCTCACAACCGGGCGAATGGTACTGCTTAAAGGCTGTGCCTGCCAGGTTTTTCAACAGGCTGCTAACGCGGCTGGTTCTGCAGGCGAGTGTTGCGGCGTTGGTGAATGTGCAGAGTGTGGAAGCGGTTGATGCGGAGATGAAGCGGCGGGCGGTGAAGGGGAATTGAATGGCTGCGAACTGATGGCGCGGTAGCCTCACTTGACATCGTTCCGTCCGCACTCGTGAAGTTGAAGGCTTAATTGTTATGCAGCTTTGTTTCTCGGCCGCAAAAACTCCCCGATGACTGCAAGGCAAGTGAGTCCTATCGACTGCCGCTTATGCCAGATCGTTTCCAATCTAACACGTTGCTCTCGCTTGCTCCATGCACAGCCTCAAGAAAGGGTTGGGGATAGTGATGTCCGATCGTGTTCCCCTGCTCGTCGAAAACGAATGCAAGGTCGTGGCCTTCTACATATTCCCTTGCGGCCTCGTAAAGCGCGTTGCAAGTCAGAAAGGGCTCGGCAAGAAGAAAGAACGGAGACCAGTACCCAATTGGCATTGCGGTGTTGAACTTGCCATGAATGTGGTAGTTCTCGACTTCGAACTGGCGTACCTCTTCGCTGCGGGGATCGATCAGATTGACTGCCGAAACGCTGTCCGGTGGACCAAATCGGTCGTGTACGATTTGACGCGAATCAAGGTCACGAAGCACGGTGCCGGAATGCTCAATCAACAGGCTGCATCCCGACAGGCATGTGATCATGGCAGCCAGTACGGTCATGTACAACAGCCGAGTGGGCATTGCTTCGAAGACTCCTCAACCATAGGGTATTCCCGATGAGCGGCGGTTCAGCGGTAAACGCCCAGACAGTCCCGACCCACGCCACAATCAAGTATTACGCAACTGATGGACCGGGAAGGCCAAATGATTCCGTACCTTCGAGGTTGATATCACTACTTCCATTTTGCGTCAATAGCGACTGGAATTCTCGCACTGTGGTAGTTCAGGAATCTCATCGCCGTTAACGTGCCTGACCTGTGCGGCTGGTGTTGCAAACGTGCGTGGCGGCGATGGTGAACGTGCAGAGTGTGGAAGCGGTTGAGGGGGAGTTAAAAAGGCGCGCGGTGGCTGGCAATTGATTTCCCTGATTAATCACTTGTTATCGTGCGGCCAGCGGGGGCCCAATGCCATCACAGGAATCCCAGAGCACCACCAGCGTGCCCCGCCCCTGACGCGTCTGTTGAGGCCGAAATGACAAGCACACTTCGACATGCTGAACAAACGGACATCGTGCACCGCCAGCGTGACGCCAGACGCGTTCTCAAGGCACTTGCCCGTAGCCATTCAGATGAACCGGCTGTCCAAGACGCTCTCACTCGCCTGCTGCGATCTGATGACATCCTGGAAACGTTCAATGACCTGGCTGCCAGCGATCCGGAGTTAAGGTGTTTGGTGGGTGGCACCGAGGCGTTTGGTGGGTGGCACCGGGGTGTTGGGTGGGTGGCACCGGGGTGTTGGGTGGGTGGCACCGTGACAGGTGGCACCGTGGCAGCGTTACCGGTGATTTCTGAGGGCGTTCATTACGTCGGGGATTCCCTCGGGAGGGGCGGGTTTTCCCGCAGGTGCTTACGAAGTCGTGCGGCCCTGTGAGAGCTTGCCAGCGTCAAAGCGGAGATGCGGGGAAAACGGACAAGCGGGGAATGTGGAGGATTGGAGGAACGGAGGATTGGAGGAACGGAGGAGCGGACCAGCGGGGAATGCGTTCGAGCGGGGATGCGGAGGATTGGAGGAGCGGGGACCCGCAGAGTCGGAATGACGGCGCTGCCCTGCGAAATGGCGGCCGTTGTCGGTTGTCCGAGGATGCATGCGGCTGTAGCGGCAAGCGAGAGCGACAGGCGATGGGGCAGCCTGAGGACAGGTGAGCAGACGATGGCTCTGGAATCAGTCCAGCGGCACAAGAAATTGATCGGCCGCGGTCCTGCTCTTCAGAGGTGATTTTGATAGTCTGCTCCGCTGCGGCTCGAGTTACGAAGGCCGGCAGATCGCGGACCGACAGTGGTCCTGAAAGGGCCTCCATGACAGAGTTTCTGCGTGCAGTCTGTCAGGGGGATCTGCGAGATTACCAGATCCGGAGGGGATACAGATGTTGAGGAACATATTGATGCTGGCGATGGCAATCGGTGTCACGGGCCCAGCAGTGGCTCAGGGGCCGGTCATTCGCGATCTGGAGTTTGCCCGCATCGGCAATCGATCGTTGCAGCTGGACATTTACCAGACGGCATCGTATGCGGAAGCGGATCAGCCGTTGGTGATCTGGATTCACGGGGGCGCCTGGAGGGCAGGTTCTCGGGATAACGTGCCTGTGCTGGAGTTCTTGAAGCATGGGTTTGCAATTGCCAGCGTCGATTATCGGCTCAGTCCGGAAGCCCGGTT
>JALRDR010000401.1 GCA_023262145.1 Planctomycetaceae bacterium
TTGGCCCACCTGAGAACCGGAACGGTCCACGACGGCCAGCCCATCGTCGATGTGCCCTCAGATCCCGGATAAGTCTGATCTTTCAGATTGAGCAGACACACATGCCCCAGTGCTGCGGATCCAAAACCGCTGATTTCCAGATCGTACTTGAGCAGCGTTTGCGACGTACTGACTTCATCGGCCAGCGGTGAGAAGTAGTTCCGCTGGTGGTCGTAGCACGGACCCCATGTCAGCACACAACCGACATTCAGTCCTTCTCCGGCGACCTGCCGAAACATGTCTGCCGGCGTTACTCCCTGCGTCGGGTTGTCATAGTGAGAACAGCCAGCGCCGTGAATGTGATGATCACCACACCAGAATCCGTACTGCAGCGGATTCACCCAACGCTCAACCTGCAGCGACACCCGCGAAGATCCGTCTTCCGCAACCGTGAGCGGAACCGTCTGCTGGTGATACTCCGGACCACGCCCCACCGTCATCTCGAATGTCCCCGGAGGCAGCGAGACAGTATCGCCATCTGCCCGATAGATATGCGGCTGAAAAAAGAAATCCGGAGCCAGCCGTCTCGCCTGCGGTGGAAATACGCGCCCGTCCCGATCACGAATCTCAAGTCGAGCAATTGTCGGCTGACCATCGAAGTCCCGAATCTGCAACGGCACCTCGATCGCCGGCCGGATGGAAAGCAATACCGGAACTTCACTGCGAAAGCCCAGATCCTGCGTTCCCTGCCCCAGATCAAACACCAGCGTCGCTTCCCGCGTTCCTGCCTCGCTGCTGTAGATCAGCAGCAGCAAGTACTCCTCCGTGTGTCCGCTGAGCCGATCCGAGAGCAGCGTTCCGGAGTAAACCTCCAGTTCCAGAAACCGCCGTTCCCGCTCCCTGTTTTCGTTCTCTCCAAGCTCCGTCTGTGCCTGCCGCAGCAGTGAACCGTTTGACTGCCCGGCATAGATGGGACCTGACTGAGAACTTTGCACGCGCATCCGACGCGTGACCGCAGCTTCATTTTCAACTCGCACAATCACCGGTGTGTAACCGGCCTGCTGCAGCACCGCATCGGCCTCGCCGCGGCGCACCTTGACTCGTAATTCCGGATTGACATGCACATGAAACAGCACTTCCGGTTCCAACAGACGACGAATCTCAGCCCCATCCTCCGCACGGACAGCCCGCTGCAACTGCGCCGTGAGCGGCTGTGGCAAGGGAGCACCAAGAACCTCCAGTGCCTGCAGCAGACGCCCCGTCCCGGCCGCCAGCGGCTGATCCGTCTCGTCCGCCACGGCGACACCTGCACTAACACACCACGTCAGCGTCAGCAGCACCAACGCAGGTAATCGCAGACTGATAACCATTCCGGAACTCCTCAGCTGTCAGCAGACATCAGGCAAATCAGGGAATGCACACGCTCACTTCAGCGGATCAGCCTGAGCAGGTCAAGGATCCGCACACCCCAGCGACCGCACTGCGGTCTCGTGCCAGCGGTGCCTTCGCCAGTGGTCGTTCAATAAGCGGCTGTTCGGGAAACTGCGATGGCTGAAGAAACGGCAGCAGGCTCCGCGAATGATCAATGCTGCTTTGTCGCGGCAACCGCCGTGACATTCCCCGGCATTCCTGCAGCAACATCGGGCTGCTCGGCGAACAGATCCGCAGTGGTCCGGCCACCAGACCAGCGGTGAGCAATCCGAGCCAGATCATCGCAGAATGAGTACAAAACCGGAATTGCCAGCAGCGTCAGCAACAGCGAGAAGGTCTGTCCACCAACGGCCAGCACCGCTATTGAACGACGCTCCTCCGCCCCGGGGCCGGTGGCGATCAGCAGCGGCAACAGACCCGCCACGAAGGAGACCGTGGTCATCAGAATCGGTCGCAGCCGGTCGCGGTTGGCCTGCATAATCGCATCATCCCGGTTCATGCCCTCAGCACACAACGCATTGGTGCGATCCACCTGCAGAATCGCAGCCTTCTTGACAACACCAAACAACACAAGCAGGCCCATGGCAGAATACAGATTCAGCGATTCATCGCCGTAATGCAGGCTGAGCAGACCGAAGGGTACCGCCAGCGGTAAGGACAACAGAATCACAAAGGGATGCACCAGATTCTCAAACTGAGCAGCCAGCACGATGTACATGAAGATGAACGAGAGCAGGAAGGTCCATTTGAAATCCTCGAGCGTGCGTTCGAGTTCCCGACCCCCGCCCAGTACCTGCGTACTGAACCCATCCGGAATTCCCAGTTCTTCCGCAGCAGCCTGCATCGCGGCAATGCGATCTCCCAGAGCATACCCGCTGTCAATGTTTGCTCGCACTGCTACCATTCGCTGGCGATTCAGCCGGTCGATCCGAGACGCCGATTCGTGATACTCAAAACTCACCAGATTATCCAGACGTGTGGTCTGTTGCCTCACTGCCGTTCGGTCAATCATCCCGTCCTGCGGCAGATTTGCACCATTCCGAACCCGCACATACAGCTGTGAAATGGATTCCACATCACCACGGTCCAGACCAACCAGCCGCAGCTCCACGTCGTAGGCATCACTCACCGAGGCATCCCGATAACGTGACACGCGATCATCACCACCAACGGCAATCCGCAGCGTATCCGCCACTTCCCGAACGTCGACACCCATCGATGCCGCCCGCTCCCGGTCAATTCGCGCCAGCAACTCCGGATTATCAATTCGCAGAGTGGTCACGACATCAACGATCCCGGGAATCGCCGCAGCCCGCTCCTTCAGCCGATCAGCGAACTGCAGCAGTCGAACAGAATCCGGCCCGGTAATGGAGAAATCAATGTCCACCGGAGCTCCCTGTCGCAGAGAAGTCAGATTGCGCACGGAAGGTTGAATTCCCCCAATGGACTTCAGACTGTTGCGTATCTCACTCATCTTGTCCCGCTGAGAAAAGTTCCCCCGGAATGCTGCACCGGGATCGCCGTTCATGACGGCACGAACCAGCCGGCCCAATGAAAAGGTTCGCTCACTGCTGTCTACCAGACGCACAAACATGTCCGCACGGTTCACGCTGCCGAAGCCTGTCGCCCCCATGGACGTCAGCACCGTTTCCAGACCCTCAATCTGCTCCAGCCGACTTTCCACCAGCTCCACTGTCTCTCGCATCGTGGCCAGACTGGCGCCCTGTCGAGCCTCCAGTCGCACTTCAAATTCCGACTCATCCACATTCAACGGGATATAGTCCTGACGCACCAGCTGGTACAGGGGGATGTTCGCTGCCATCACCAGCAGACTCAGCAGCAGCACAGCCCAGCGAAATCGCATTGCAATCGCCAGCAGCCACAGGTAGACACTTTCAATGAGCCCATAGAAACCGCGTCGAGATGCGGGATTTCCATGCTGCTGTCCGACAGTCGTGTCTGCTGCCGTATTCCTGCGCAACATTCGACTGCACATCATCGGCGTGAGCGTAAAGCTGACGAACATCGACACCAGAATCGCCACTGTCGCCGTCACGCCGAATTGATACAGCATGCGGCCCGTGACGCTGGACAGAAATGAGACCGGCAGAAACACAATCACCAGTGACAAGGTGGTCGCCAGCACTGCCAGCCCGATCTCCCGCGTTCCCTGAATCGCGGCATCCCCGGGTGCCAGCCCCTTTTCCTCAATGCAGTGAAAAATGTTCTCCAGCACGACAATTGCATCGTCGATGACGACGCCCACCATGAGCACCAGTGCCAGCATGGTGACGTTGTTGAGCGTAAAGCCAAACCATCGCATAAATGCAAAAGTCGCCACGATGGAAGCGGGGATTGCCACGGCTGCGATGACGGTGGAACGCCACGAACGCATGAAGATCAGCACCGTGATGCAGGCCAGCAGGCTGCCGGAAATCAGGTGCTGTTCGATCTCCTCCAGCGCAGCCACGATATATCGTGACTGATCCTGAACAACCTGTACCCGGACATCATCCGGCAAGAGTTCCTGACACTTCGGCAGCAGCTTCTGAATTCCCTCAATCACCGCCACCGTATTGGCCCCGGACTGTCGCTGGACGCGGAGCACCACGGCGGGCACTCCGTTGAGACGGGCCAGAGTACGCACCTCCTTGGTCGCGTCACTCACCGTTCCCAGATCGCTCAGCCGAATGGGAGTCCCTTCCACACTGGCTACCACCAGATCAGGGAAGTCCCGTGAATGCTGCAGTCTTCCCATCGTTCGCAGTGATCGCTCGCGCAGCCCTTCGTCGATCCGCCCACCGGGAACTTCCGTATTCTGCCGGGCAATGGCTTCCCGCACTTCCAGAATGGACAGCTGATGCGCTGCCAGACGATCCGCATCAATCTCCACCTTCACAGCACGGTCTGTCGCCCCGCGAATCGATACCTCACCCACACCAGAAGATGACTCAATTACGTTCTTGACATAATTGTCCGCCAGTACAAACAGCTCTCGAGCAGAACGAGGGCCGGACACAGTCAGCGTCATCACCGGTGATGAATCAAGATCGCTCTTCTCCACCACCGGAGGGTCCATACCGGGTGGCAGCTGAGCTGCCGCAGCTGCCACCGCATCACGCACGTCCTGCGTCGCAGCATCCACATCACGTTCGAGCGAAAATGTGATGATCACGAACGACTGACCGTCACGGGAAATGGAACGCAGCTCCTCAATCCCCGCCACAGTCGCCACAGCATCCTCAATGATCGAAGTGACTTCCGATTCCACTTCCTCAGATGCCGAACCCGGATAATTGCAGCGAACATAAATCGTCGGCAGATCCATACTGGGAAAGCGATCCACTCCCAGCTGCGGAAATGCAGTGACTCCGGCGACAATCAGCGCAGCAACCATCATCAGGGCAAAGATGGGACGCCGAACACAGATTTCTGCCAGCCACGACACGGTGTGAACCTTTCAATTCGGCTGCAGGCAGCCTGGCCGTCGCACTACTCGTCAACAGTTTCGGGAGCACTGTCTGCTGCCGGCGGCTTGATGCGCGCCACTCGACCGGATGCGCCGTCGAGCAGAATCTGATCCCCTGGCTGCAGCCCCTGCAGCACCAGTATCTGCCCGCTGCGACGCTCTCCAGTGAGCACCTGCTGCTCACGCGACTGCCCGTCCTCAACTTTCCAGACCTTTTCTGCCCCGGCGAATTCCACGAGGCTGGATTCCGGAATCACCAGAGCCGTTGCCTCCGGGTCCGTTACAATTCGCGCCTCAGCAAAAAGACCACTGCGGAGCTTTCGCTGCTGGTTCTCAATCACCGCTTCAAACAACAACGAGCGACTGGACAGATCCACTGCCGGACTGATGCGACTGATCTGCACCAGTAATGGCTCAGTGACAGACTCCACATCCACGGTGACCTGCTGACCAATGCTGATCTGTAATGCATACCGTTCAGGAATAATTCCGCGAAAACGCAGCAGATCCGTACGTACCACTGTGGCAATCGGATCCCCCGGGCGGACATAGGATCCCGGGGAAACCTGCCGCAGCTGCACCAGCCCGGTAAACGGTGCCACAATTTCAGTCTGAGCAAGGTTCTCACGTGCCAGGGCCACTTCTGCGTCCCGCAGTCCGATGACCGCAATCTTTTCACGAACACTGTTCAGGGCCGATCGGTAACGTGCTTCTGCAACCTCTGTCGCCGCTGTAATCTGTTCCAGCTCGGCAGGAGTAATTGCATTGCGGACCTTCAGCTGACGGGCACGCTCAAGGCTGGCCAGTGATTCATTCCAGAGCGCTTTCTGTTCCCGGACCGGCGGAGCGTTTTCGGGATTGAGCGAACTTACGGCGGAGTCCTCAGCCAGCCCCACGGCAGATCGCGCCTGCAGCAACTGAGCTTCAGCCTGAGCCGCCAGCAGACGGTACTCCTGCTGAGCCAGAGTTGCCAGCGGTGTTCCGTCCCGGACCTCGTCACCCAGATCCACATGGACCTGATCCACTCGGCCTTCGATTCGCGCCCCGACAATCGCCACTTCATCCGGTACCAGACTTCCATGACTTCGCAGAATCGCCGGCCACGGCTGCAGATTCACTGTCCAGACAGCAGCCTGCAGTTGCGGCAACTCCCGACTGCCCGCATCCTCCTGTGTTGTTTTAACCGCCTCCTGACAACCGAAGAAACTACACGCGCTCAGCACGAATAACAGCGTCACAAACGAAGCCCGTGGACACAGGCACGGAGTGCGGCAGGATTCAATCAGGTCACGCAACGCAGACAAAATGACGATCCAGTCAGGAGGGCGGGCGATCATGCAGGAGGGCGGAAGGCGATGGCCTCATCGATGAAGGTCCGGGATGATACCAGCAGCAGTGGCAGGCGGAAACTGAACAGGCAACTGTGTCGCCGCATCCGTCAGCAGGCTCTGAACACACGCTCAGGGAGCCGGCAAGTCTCCACTCCTTCCCAGCCGACATCGCACACCTGCAGTTGAGATGTATCAGTCGCCAGCATGTGAGATGAGAAATCACCAGATTCTGCAGATCACTGACGTTGCCAGCGTCTGCCGGCAGTCGATATCCTGAGTTCCCTGCACGTTCATTCCTTCCCGGCGTCACAGCAGCAGGACACTCCAGCCAGCAGTCTCTCTGCGCTCCAGCGTCTGCCATCTCTGCCGCTGACTGCGGATTCTTACCATCATGCCTGACCGCCAGCCCTCCTCCTCAACTTGCCGCCTGCGTCGCACATCTCCGGTGGCTGTGCTGCTTTCGTTGCTCGTGACTGCACCGCTCAT
>JALRDR010000416.1 GCA_023262145.1 Planctomycetaceae bacterium
GCTTTGTCGGCTGCGGACCAGGTTTACGTGTTACCGGTCTTACCGGCTCGGGAACAGGTCTCAGCTGAAGTGGCGGAGCAGGCTGCGGCGGTTCTGGTGGAAAGGATTCGGCAATCGGGCGGTTTTTCTCGCCTTGTGAACTCACTTGACCGTGTTCCCATGACATTGGACGATGCGGTTCTGGGTGGAGATATTGTCATCACGATGGGGGCTGGCAGGACAAATACGATCCATGACGAAATCAATCGACGAGTTCAACGAGATTTTGCAGCGTGACTTTCCGCTCTCCAGTGTCACGTGGTTACGAACCGGTGGTGCGGCTGAGCTGTATCTGACGCCGCGAACGGAAGAAGAACTGTGTGAGGTGGTCAGCAGCTGCCGTGCTCAGAGTATACCGATCCATGTTCTTGGATCCGGTTCCAATCTTCTGGTGCGTGACGAGGGGGTACGGGGAGCGGTTATCCGGATTTCTGAGCCACTGCTGTGCGATCTGGAAATTTCCGGAAATATGCTCACCGCCGGCGGTGGTTGTCAGCTCTCACATGTGGTCTCTGAGGCTGCTCGCCGCGGTCTGGCCGGCATGGAACATCTGGTCGGAATCCCGGGAACGCTTGGCGGGGCCATTGTTGGCAACAGTGGTGGTCGGCACGGGGACATCGGACAGGTCGTTCGTTCGGTTCGCGTGTTGACTCAGGATGGGCAGGTGGCAGAACGCGGCGGTGACGAGTTGTCCTTCGCATATCGTCGCAGCACCATTCAGGATCTCGTCATTCTTGGGGCCTCATTTGAACTGACGGCGGACGATTCGGATGAGTTGCTGCAGCGAATTCGTCGTAACTGGATCATGAAGCGATCTACTCAGCCACTGGCCGATCAGTCGGCGGGGTGCATTTTTCGCAACCCTCGTGGTTTGAGTGCCGGGGCATTGATCGAACAGTCCGGACTCAAGGGTGTCACATGTGGCAAAGCGAGAATCAGCGAGCGTCACGCAAATTTCATCGTGACGGATGCGGGCGCGACCAGCGCGGATGTGGAAGGGCTGATTGAGCAGGTTCGGGCAGGCGTTTCCGCAAAGTTTTCCGTTGATCTGGATCTGGAGATTCAGGTCTGGTGATGTGGGAGGAACCGCTGGATGCGGGCACTGCAAACACAGGGAAGTGATCGCCAGATGCAGCCATTGCAGGTGCTCGTGCTGGCCGGCGGAGATTCTGAGGAGCGTGAAATCAGTCTGCAGAGCGGCGCCGCAGTGGCTCAGAGTCTGCGCGAGGCCGGGCATCAGGTACGGCTGCGCGACCCGCTGCAGAGTTCCCTGCAGAATCTCATCAGCCCGGGCGAAGTTGTCGTGCCTATGCTGCATGGTCGCGGCGGCGAGGACGGATCACTGCAGAGAAGACTGCAGCAGTTGGGTGTACCGTGGCTGGGCTGTTCTGCGGAGGCTGCGGCACTGACCTTCAGCAAGGTGCGGACACGAGAACGGCTGCAGCAAGCCGGGTTGCCGGTCGCGAACGGTGTCTGTCTGCGTGAAGGTGAGGACACCGGGACTGCTGATCAGCTCAGATGGCCCCTCGTGGTCAAGCCCGCGGAGCAGGGGTCAAGCATTGGTGTGAGTATTGTCGGCACGACTGCTGAACTTCCTGCTGCTCTGAAGCTGGCCTGGCAATTCGGTTGTGATGCCGTTGTTGAAGAGTACATCGCAGGGCGCGAGATTACCGTGGCGATGGCCGATGAACTGCTGTTAGCGCCGGTGGAGATTGAGGCGGCGGATGGCTGGTACGACTTTCATGCCAAGTATGTGAGTGATCGAACACGCTACATCGTCAACCCCGGGCAATTGCCAGAGGGACTCCACGAGATTGTGCGTGAAGCCTGTCGTGTGTGTCAGGTGACGGGTTTGTCACGCACCGACCTGCGGCTCATGCCGGATGGACGCATTGCGTTGCTGGAGATCAATACGATTCCCGGGATGACATCACACAGTCTGGTACCGATGGCTGCTGCTGCGATGGGACTTTCGATTGCTGAGTTGCTTGAACCAATGCTGCTGAAGTGTTGCTCCCCGTGCAGACTCGCGGGTTGAGGGAGAGCATCGTGAAGCGGTATCTGCGATTGTGCCGCCAGCTACTGGAATACGGGGCATTCCTTGTTTTTGTGCTGGCGATTCGATTCCTGCCATTTCGATGCAGCGTGCTGATGGCCCGCAGTCTGGCGTGGTTTTTTACCACCGTGCTGCCAGGGAAGTGGACTCGTTACCAGGTCGCCGCAGAGAATCTGCGTGCGGCGTTTGGTCCTGACTTTGATGACCAGCAGGTGCACCGAAGTATCACCAGCATGTGGGAACACCTGTTTCGTATGGTCTGCGAGATGGTTCAGCTGCCGGATCGATTTCGACTTGAGCGATGTCGTGACGTGCTGGATTTTGAGGGGCATGAGCACTGCATCGCGGCGGTGCTGTCCGGACGCCCGGTGTTGTTTCTGGGCGGACACTTCGGGAACTGGGAAGTGACCGTCAATAGTTTTGGCGTCTTTGGGTTTCCCGGTGCCGTGGTGGCGCGGGATCTGGATAATCCGTGGCTGCATCGCTGGTTCGAGCGCTATCGGGAATCCACCGGCAATACGTTGATGTCAAAAAACGGGGCGGGAACCGGGATTGCGGACGTACTGGAGCGGAAGGGATTCGTTTCGATGCTGTGCGACCAGGATGCCGGGTCCCGAGGTGTTTACGTGCCATTCTTCGGTCGTCCTGCATCGACATTTCGCAGCCTGGCAATTCTGGCTGTGCAGCACGATGCGCTGATTGTTGTAGGCGGCGCCTGGCGACTGCCTGATACAGCGCAGGCCCGGTGGTCGCGATTCTGTCTGGTGACTGAAGACGTGATTGATTCACGAGAATATCCTGATGCTGATGGTATCCAGCTGATCAGCGAGCGTTATACGGCTGCGTTGGAGCGCATTATCAGGCGCGCTCCGGAGCAGTATTTCTGGGTGCATCGTCGCTGGAAGAGCCAGCCGGGGCAGCGTCGCCGCCGGAAGCCACGCGAGATTGCCGATCAGGGAGCGAACTGAGCCGGGCGGGTGTTGTCTGACGAAATGACAGTGATCTGCAGATACGAT
>JALRDR010000802.1 GCA_023262145.1 Planctomycetaceae bacterium
GGGCACCGTCCGGCCAATGTCACACTGCGATGGAGCGCCCTCAATGCGTTACCTGTTCCTCTGTCTGCTGCCGATTACACTTTGCTCCGGCTGTGGCAGCGACCCAGAAACACCCGCTCAGGCAGAATCTGCACCAATTCCCCTGGTCCTGCCATCGCCCGCTCCGGCAGAAAAAATCACTACCGCCGAAGCCACTCAGACCACGCAGCCGGAATCCTACAGCCCGACCATTCGGGCCTTGCTGCAGCGTGCCCGAACCGCTGTCACTGAAGGCCGCCATGCCGGGGCTATCGAAGCTCTCAGTCAGGCAATCGGGTTCACCCCCGCAGATGCCCGTCTGTTTCGGATGCGTGCCGATGTCTATTCGTTGCAGGGTGAGAATGCCAACGCGCGAGCTGACTTCAGCACCGCCATTCGTCTCGCCGAGAACGACGCTGATCTGTACAACGCCCGTGGCTACTTTCTGATGACACAGGGGATTCCAGCTGACGCCAAAGCTGACTTTGACAATGCCATTGAACGCAATCCACGGCACTCCGCCGCACTCAACAATCGCGGACTGCTGTTGCTGGCTGCGGGAGACCTCGAAGAATCCATCAAGGATTTCTCCCTCGCCATCAAGGCTCAGGCGGACTTCATGGAAGCGTGGAACAACCGCTCCTACGCTCGCCTGAAACTGTCACAACTGGAGGAAGCCATGTCTGATGTCCGGCAGGCCATTCGCATTCGTGACGATTATCCCACAGCATGGAACAACTGCGGGCTGATCGCGATGGAACAGCAGAACTATGCTGAAGCCGCTCGCGCATTTACCCGCGCCATCGAATTGTCGCCCCTCGAGATTCGTCTGCTGCAGCATCGCCGTGAAGCTTATCTGAAACTGGAACAGTTTCGTGAAGCGCATGCTGACCGCGACCGCATCGTCTGGCTGCAGCAGTTGCAGCAGTTGAGCGAGTCGACGGGCCGATCCCAGGGGAACCCAAACGCGTGGATCAGCCGCGGTGAACACCTGCTGCAGGGCCGGGAATTCGGGGCTGCAGTTCAGGATTTTACTCGAGCTGTTTTGCTGCAGCCGAACAATCAGCAGGCACTCACACTCCGCGCACAGGCGTGGCTGGCAATGGGTGATCAGGAAAAAGCAATGCTGGACTGCAACCAGGCACTCAGCAGCGGTGAATTCCAACCTGCACTCTCACTGCGAGGTGATCTGTATCTCGCCGCAGACCAGGCTGAACAGGCTGTAGCGGACTACAACGCTGCTGGTCGCTTTGATGATTCAGTCGCAGCAGCCTATGACCTGCTGGCGGAGTCGCAGCTGACAACGGGTGACGCAGCAGCGGCAGCAGCCAGTCGCCAGCAGGCGGTCGCTGTTCGAGCAGCACTCACTCGCACACTGGAATCCAGACCCAACTTGCCGCCTGCAGACGACGACGGATTTGATCCCCTGCAGAATTAGGCATCCCCCGTGGCTGACGATCGTCAGATTCTGCGTCATAAGGAGG
>JALRDR010000452.1 GCA_023262145.1 Planctomycetaceae bacterium
GCGCAACATCATCGGGCAGATTCTCACCGTTCTGGGCAGAAACCGGGACTGTCGGTAACAACATCACCAGCAGCGAAAGTCCGCAACGGACTGCATGTCCGAACGCATTCTTGCAGAGACGATGCATCAGTGATGGACTCCTGGGGGATCTTCGGTCGCACGTAAGCGAGCCACATGGCGTGCGATGACAGGGATCACGCGTTCAATTTCTGAGTGCGTATTCTGACAGTTCAGAGAGAATCGTACTGAAGACCGGCAGAGATCGGGAGTCACGCCCATAGCCAGCAGGGCCGGTGCGGGTTCCGCTGATCCGCTGGCACAGGCACTTCCCAGCGAGCAGGCGATACCCTCCATATGCAGATTAAGCAGAAGAGCTTCTCCGGGGACTCCCGGGAACCCGATCGACAGAGTGTTCGGCAGGCGGCGAACGCCTACTCCATGCACAACTGCAGGGGCACAGGCAGCGGTGAGCTCCTGCTGCAGATAGTCTCGCAACTGCTGCATGTGCTGCGCTCGTGTTTCCATTTCCGTTACTGCCAGCCGCAGTGCTTCAGCCATTCCGGCGATCAGGGGAACGGGTTCGGTTCCTGCTCGGCGACCACGTTCCTGATGTCCTCCAAACAGCATTGGGGGAATGGTGATCCCTCGCCGCAGGAGCAGTCCGCCGATCCCTCGTGGACCGTGGAATTTGTGAGCCCCGAAGGCCATGGCGACCGCACCGGAATGTCGAAAACTGACTGGGATTCTGCCAACAGCCGGAACAGCGTCCAGCAGGAGTGGTGTCGCAGTCTGCTGGCAAAGCGCGGCGACAGCGGTCGTGTCCTGAATCACACCGGTTTCGTTGTGTGCCAGAAGCAGGCAGGTGAGCAGCGTTTCGGAACGAATCCGATCCGTCAGTGCCGCCTGTTCGAGGAGTCCGTGCTGATCGACCGGAAGCAGTTCCAGCCGGCAACCGCGTGATTCCGCCACCCTGCAGGCTTCGCGAACGGCCGGATGTTCCCCTGCGGTGAGGGCGATGCCGCCGCTCCTCCCTGCAGTCATTCCAAAGATCGCCTGATTGATGGATTCTGTACCACCACTGGTAAAGATCACTTCCTCAGGTTCCGCATCCAGCAGTGAAGCGATCAGTTCCCGGGAATCTTCCAGCAACCGCCTTGCGGCACGACCTTCGGCGTGGGGACTTCCCGGGTTGGCTCCGGCCCGCAGTGATGCGTCGTGGATCACCTGCAGGACACGTGGGTCTGCGGGTGCGGTGGCGTTGCTGTCCAGATAAACAGACGGCATTACGGAAACCTGTCAGCAGTACTCCGGCGAGGGAAATGGTCGCAGCGAGGAAGACTATTCGTCCGCTTCGCGGACCCGTACCTGCAAGGCACCGAGCATCTGCGTGATCTGCTCTTCCTTGCGATCGATGCCAAGCACATTCTCAAGCACGATTGCTCGGCTTTCGTTACGCGGATGAATGATCAAGCGTCCGGATCGCAGCAGCATGTATTCGAAAAGGTCCGTGATTTCCTTGTCGATGCGCAGGTTCGGAGCACTGAAACGCTCCATGTTGCTGAGCACACCATGGTGGTGCAGCAGCTCATTTCCGCGCACTTCCCAGTAATCCATCCGGCGGCTGATGAGTACTGCAACAAAAAGAACCAGCAGAATACCGCTGAAAATCAGGTAGAAGGATGCGGAAGCGACCGGCTGGATCGAAAGCAGTCCGTGAAGTACGGCGGGGGCCAGACTGCTGTTGACGGTAAACAGAAACCAGATCGCAATGGCAAATGTAGAGATCGCGAAGAACCATGTGAGCGAAGTGGTGCGTGGGAATTCGAATGAGATCACCACCATGTTCAGCCCCAGCACAACCAGAAAGGCCCGGGCACACCAGTGAGCGATATTCTCACCGCTGCTGATCCGGGGTTCTGCTTCCGGGGCTGATTCGGCGGTATCTGCATCGACTGCAACGGCAGGCGCATTGGACTCTGCAGGCGGTGCCGCCGGCGCTGATGTGTCCCCCATCAGCCACATCACCAGAGCACAGATGATGGAAGTAATCAGCGTTGGGTACAGGAAAATGACCTTGGGATAGGAAACCAGAAATACCCTGCCTTTGCCAGTGGTTTTACCGACGGCCACGGACTCAGCAGGACCAGACGTCAGTTCCGGAGTTTCACTTTCGCTCATGGTTCAATTCCCTGATTTGGATTCCGAACTTCGTCGTGGTGTGGTTGCTGCGCACGTCACCTGGCCCCGATCTCTGGCACGAAAGTGTATCCTGGGGGACTCGGATTGGCGACCCATGCCGCAGATAACACGCATCGAGTCACCTGATCGGAGCCGTCAGCAGGCGGCGCGATGTCGCAACTTTACGCCGGGAGCAACTGGAAATCCAGTCGCAGTATCCCCTGAGCACGTGGGCAGCAGGGAGGGCTTCAGGACACCGGGAAGCTCCAGTTTGCGGGGATGCGGGCATCCTTGCGAACAACAACGACGCCATCGCGTACCTGAACGTCACCAAAGTCGCAGTTGGGAGAGGGGGCGTCGGAAGCAAGGATTCTGGCATTCCGACCAATGCACACATTCTTGTCAATCAGAGCCCCGTCAATGATCGCACCATCGCCGATTCCCCAGCTTGTATTCTGTCCTGCTCCGGGAATTGGTTGCGAAGGCTCCGGGTAATAATCCGCTCCCATCACAACAGTATTTCTGAGGATCGCGCTGTTGCCAATATGACTTCTCATGCCGACGACACAGCGTTCCACGACAGTGGAGTTCCCGATCTGACAACCGTCGGCCAGCAGGCTGCCACGCACCATACAGCCGTTCACACGGGTGGATGGCAGAAAGCGGGGGCGAGTGAAAATGGGTGCGGCCTGGTCCGCGAAGTGGAAGGGCGGGTTTGTTCCCGCCAGCGCCAGATTGGCGTCGTAGAAGGCTCTGATTGTCCCGATGTCTTCCCAATAGTCGTCAAACAGGTGTGTCTGGACACGGTGCTGACTGATCGCCATGGGGAAGATATCTCTGCCGAAATCCTCATGGTCAGTGGATTCGAGCAGGTCGACCAGCAGATCACGATTCC
Organism: Planctomycetaceae bacterium; assembly: GCA_023262145.1. GTDB lineage: Bacteria > Planctomycetota > Planctomycetia > Planctomycetales > Planctomycetaceae > SXXK01. The sequence continues at coordinate 3,074 of JALRDR010000452.1, forward strand.
AGAGATAGATGCCCATGCTGGCAAGATACTCGCGACCGCGCGGTTCAATCCCCTGTTCCTGAATCCAGGCGGCAGGAGTTCTGACCTGCGCCAGCGCGTCGGGACTGGCGGGTTTTTCGACAAATCCCGTCACCCGGCCGCTGTCATTCAGCTGCATGATGCCAAAACCACGGGCCTGCTCTGCACTCACGGGGACCGTTGAGATGGTCACATCTGCTTTCGCGGCCTGGTGTGTTGCCAGCATCTCCCGGAAATTCATGCGATACAGCTGGTCACCCGAAAGGATCAATACGTAGCGGATGCCGTATTGTTTCAGAAAACGAACCTGCTTGCGTACGGCGTCGGCTGTTCCCTGGTACCAGTTGGAGCCATCCAGCGTCTGCTGGGCAGCAAGGATTTCGACGAAACCCTTGTGAAACAGGTCGAAGTTGTAAGTCTGGCGAATGTGGCGATGCAGACTTACAGAATTGAACTGCGTCAGCACATACATGCGATGAATCTGGCTGTTGATGCAGTTTGAGATCGGGACGTCAATGAGCCGATATTTGCCGCCGAGTGGCACTGCGGGCTTCGAACGGAATTCTGTGAGTGGCAGCAGGCGAGTACCTTTGCCGCCACCAAGGATCAGGCAAACGACGTCATTCATCAGAGGCTATTCCAGAATTGCAGCAGCGTACTTGAGAGGCAGGTGAGTGTCGGTCTGGCGATCTTAGGGCCGGAAATCCCGCAGGCTATGCAACGCAGCGGAAATTCCAGGAGCTTTCAGTCGTTGACGTCGGCGTTATCAACAGTGGTAAACGGAATGCTTCAGGGACGCAGTTGTCGGTCCAGATCAGCCAGAGATTCATTGATCAGGCGTGCTCTCCACGCCAGTGCGGCGCGTTCCGGAGTGCGGCAGCGACTGAGAAAACCATACAGCGTTTTCCAGTCAGCATAGATCGTGTCAACCTGCTGTGTAAGCGGTTGCAGACGAGTTTCGACATCTGCCGTCCGGTGCAGTTGCTGTGCTCGGCGGACGAATGTGAGTGATGCTGCTGCAACCTCATTTCGCCACTGTGGCTGTTCGGAATTCAGCCAGAGCCGGATATCCATATCCAGCTGATCGGCGAGGTTCTCCAGGGTGGCCACCACGGGACGCAGACCGGTCGGGTTAACTGCGGAAGAATTGCCGAGGTTCAGTTCGCGTCGAATCGCCTCCACACCGGTGGAGATTTCCTGCAGGACCACCTGAGCAGCCTGGCTGCGCATGGGTCGAAATGTCTGATTGAAGGCTCGAGCGTACTCTTCGATATAGCGGAAGCTGTCGATGATCTGTGATTCGGATTCACTGCGTTCCAGATTGTCTCGAAAGTTCTGCACGGTGCCATAAAAGTCTGAGGCCACGTTAAGTGTGTTGCCAACGTCTTCAAAGTCAACCAGCAGCATGAGTGTGGTGCGGCGATAGAATTCATCCACATCCTGGATCAGCGAATCTGCCAGCTGAGTCAGGACTGTTCGACTGACAGTATTCTCCAGCCAGAGCAGATCGTGCACCGCGTAACCCTGCTCAGTCAGTCGCTGGATATTTCGTTCGACATAGGTGTTTTTGAGCTGTGACAGCTGTGGAAGCAGTTCTGACCAGCTCTGCTCAAAGCGTGTATATTCGCCGACAATCCGTTCGTAGGGAAAATTCTCCACCACCATGCTCACTACTCGAGAAACCTGCTGCTCCAGCTTGCGGCTTGATGTGATCAGCTGCGGGGACGAATTCATGTCTCGCTGCAGTTCATCAGTCAGAAAATGCAGTGCTGTTTCCTGACCAGAGAGCTGTTGCAGCAAAGCCGGGCGGTCCAGAACCGGATCCACCTGCAACAGCATTTCGATCCGGCGATCGACTCGGCTCGCACGGAGGAGAGCCTGCTGAGTCGCCTCGCTCAGCTGGCGTGCCTGAGCCATACGATTCGAAAAAACCTGCCAGCCGGCGTCGATGGCCTGGAAATTCTGCACGAGGGCAGCGGTGTCACTCTGAGCATTGACGATGGTATTCAGCCGAGTCATCTGTTCGCGGAGACCGGTCAGTTCCACCAGCAGTGGGCGCAGCTGTGTATTGCGACGGTAGTCCGTTTCGAGTGCTGTTGCCAGCCGATCGATCTCCGTCTGAAATTCTCTCAGATCGTTACGGAGCTGGACCTGATCCTTCTGTGAGAGATCAGGGCGGAGTTGGCTGCTGAACAGTCCCGGCCCGCGAAGCTCTTCTGAGGTGCCCAGTTCTCCGGCTGGAAGGCGACTTCGGGTATCCACTTCGGTGCGGGATGCGCGTGAAAACTGAGCCTGGGCTGCGGAGCTGATTGCCAGCAGAAACAGGGCTGCAGACAGTGGTCGCGACAACTTGAAGATCTGCCTGTTCATTGGTGCGGGCTCCTTCCCGGCCTTACTGATGCACAAATCAGCGGCAAATGCTGACATCGTGCGTCTTCTGTCTGCACAAAGCTGTGACTTCACCACGCTTACGGCAGACAGCGACACCAGAAAGTCTAGGAAAATCCGGAGCTATCGGGGAACACCAGTTTTGGGGCAATGGTTCAGTAGCTGAAGCCATTTCGACGCAGATGCACAAAAGGCTCCGTTTCTGCGGGGTCGTGGTGGACAACGGCGGTCGAGACGGTGATCAGGACGATGCGATGATCCCCTGAGTCAAGCGAATTCTCCACTGTACCTTCGAGGGTTGTGAGTGCCGCTTTGAGTCGTGGCAGGCCGTTTTCTCCGGCTTCCCAGTCGACGCCTGCAAAGGCCTCAGCGTCCGGTTCGAATCCCTTACCGAAGTGCCGAAACAACTGCGGGTCCTTTTTCTGCACCTGATTCAGGGTGACCGGTGCACCGGGGGTGAGCCAGTCGAGGATGTAACGGGACTTGTTGACGGCGACGGTAATCTGTGCCGGCTCAAATGCCGCCTGCTGAACCCAGCTGGCGAGCAGTCCGGTGCGGCGTTCGTTACCATCACCAACGACAAGAATGAATACTCCACTGGGGATTCGCCCGAGTGCAGTTGCCATAACTTCACATTTGCCGTCTTCCGTCATCGCGCAGTCTCCTGTCCGCTGGCGTGTGTGTACTGGATTTCCTGGGCGAATTCTGCAGGGCCTGCCGAAGAACAACAAGGCTGGCCCTGCGGTCAGTAAGCAAAGAGTCTGAATTGAGATCACACACTGTGGAACTGGTTCGTCGAAGCCGGCGATCAGTGCGGCAGTTTCAAAGGCCAGCGGCCGGGCGGACCCGGTGGCCGGCTCAGTGAAAGCAAAATAGTATGAGCGAATCCGGACAAACTCAGCAGCAAACCTGTATTGCCGGAGCAGTGGCCATCGTCACGGGGGCAGCCAGACGCATCGGCCGCGCGATTGCGCTGGCACTTGCGAAAGATGGTTATGCAGTGGTTGTGCATTACGATCGTTCGCAGGCAGCTGCTCGGGAGCTGGCGGATCAGATCCGGACGACAGGAGGTGAGGCCACGACGGTGGCAGCTGATCTGATGGAGCCGGAACAGTCGGCGGCGAGGATTCTGGGTGCTGCGTGTGAGCTGGGACAACCAGCACTGCTGATCAACAACGCCTCAGTATTCGATGAGATGCCGCTGTCCCAGATCAATTCACTGCACTGCCAGGAACATTTCACCGTGAACACGATCGCCCCGATATTGCTGGCTCGTGAATTTGTTGCCCGGCTACCGGCCACTGACACCGGGCAGATCATCAGTATGCTGGACTGGAGAGCCCTGCGTCCGCCGACTGATCATCTGGTTTACACCGCGTCTCGCGCTGCGCTGACCAGCATTACTCTCACGCTGGCACAGCAGCTGGCCCCGCAGGTTCGAGTCAACGGAATTGCCCTCGGGGCAATTCTGGCGCCCGCGGGACG
>JALRDR010000580.1 GCA_023262145.1 Planctomycetaceae bacterium
GTCGTTACAGCAGCGGTCCGCAGTATCGCGATGACAGTCGTTACAGCAGCGGTCCGCAGTACCGTGACGACAGTCGTTACAGCAGCGGTCCACAGTACCGTGACGACAGTCGTTACAGCAGCGGTCCACAGTATCGCGATGACAGTCGTTACAGCAGCGGTCCACAGTACCGGGAAGAGAGTCAAGTCAGCAGTGACGGTCGTTATGGAGCGGAAAGCCGCCCCGGCGGTGTGCTCCGGCCTCCGCCTGATGCAAGGCCCATGGGATATCCGGCTTCTGAGAGCAGAAATCAGTACGTGAGTGCTACACAGTTTGCAGAAGACCGGCGACGAGAAAATGGCAGGTTGATGGGGCAGTACCCACCGACCGGAGACGTTCAGCAGACGCAACCGTTGCGACCTGCCGGACCGACACAACTGAGGCAGGCAATGCCGGTGGCATCGGGTGAGGGTGGCTATTCGGAAATGACGCCAGCGGCCACTTCGAAACCGGCGAATCAGCTGACGAATCGACCTCAGTCGCTGTCTGCTGGCTACAATAACCAGTCAGCAGTCAATGAACTAAGCCGAAATCGCATGTCCGCTGGACCTGCTGGAGGGGTTCGTGAACAGATCGATGCCGCCGGGCTGAATGTTGGCCCGGGCGTGCTGTTTCCAGTGGGTGCCAATGGAGAAGCAGTGGACAGCGAAGCCCTGAATGCCCAGTTGCTCAGAATGCTGGCGAATCCCAATGCTCAAAACATTGTGGACGCCCCTTCTGCAGTGGCCAACGGGACTGGAATCAACGGAGCTGCATGGCCGGAAGTCGAGCGTTACGTGCCGGCCGAACGTGCTTCGCAGCAATGGACAGCAGACAATTCCCATCTGAATCAGGGTCGATTTGTGAATTCTCCGGGGGAGCGAAATCGCGTCCCTGCTGCGGCAGTCAATCCGTTGAACAGTTACCAGCGTCAATTGCGTTCGCTGCAGGAAACCTATGGTGGTCAGCCATCGATCCGGGACAATCGCACTTCCGGCGGTCGCTGAGTGTTCCGGAATGCAAGCTTCATGTGAGATCAGGGGGCGGCGACTGTTTCGTCGTCGGTTGATCTTCCTGTGCGGTAGAGTGGTAGCAATCGATAGTAGACTTCCAGCGTCAGTGTCGCGAGCGCTGTTGAATAAAGTCGTCCACCGTATCTGCCCCACGGATCGGTTGGGTCCCAGGATCCGGCGAGTGGTCCGCTGGCAACCTGTGTATCGATCAGAATCTCTCGAGTAGTTCTGTTCCACTGTTCCCAGACGTCACCACCCTGCTGGAACATTGCCAGTGAGGCGTAATACCAGTAGTAGAAGTTGGTTCTTGCCATTCCCGGGGGATTCCGCACAAGCAGTCCGATGGCTTCCCGCGTTGCGGGGGAGTCGGGCTGGCTGCCAAGCATCTGGCGACAGAACAACGCCTCTGCGGTCATCGTTGGCGTTATCTGTTCAAACTGTACAGTGGCTCCGCTAATAGTCCGCCGGTAGCCGAACAGTCCGCGAGCGTTGCCCTGGGCGGTCTGATTCAGAAACAAGTTCATTCGTTGACGTACGACTGCCGGGATGGCGATGCCTCCTATTTCAGCGCTTTTGAGCGCCATCAGATGCCAGCCAAGCATACTGACGTCCCCGGACTGTCCACGACGATATCTCCAGCCACCGCCGACCGGATCCTGCTGCCCCATGGTAAATGTCAGCGCGCGTACAAGGGCGGCCCGCAGGTCGATGTCAGAAACACGGCGGAATCTCCATGCTGCCCGAGTCGCTCCTTCGATCCTTGCCGAGGGTGGCAGTCGCAGCAGATTCCAGAGGGGTTGCGTAATCATGGTGTTACTGATCGACATGGCAGCGGCTTCTGCCGAATGCATGAGATCGGACAGTTCGAGCGGATCGATAATCGGTCCGGCCAGTGCTGCGTTCTGCATCGCCCATGCTTCTGCCAGAGCGTAGGTGGCCATACCGTGGCAGTACATTTGTGCGTAGTGCTCTGCGTTTCCAAACAGATTACCATCGGAACCCTGTTGGCTGATCAGCCAGTCGAGAGCATGGTCAACCTGAAGTGCATAAGGACCCTGTTCGTGTGTATATCCGGCACCCAGAAAGCTGAGTACAACCAGTGCAGTGAGACCGGTATCTGCATTGCGGCCGGCAAAGTTGCGGTCGACGTTATTTTCATCGATTTTTACAAGGCCTGCGTCATAATCGGAGGCATCCCAGCGTCCGTCGGCTGACTGTATGGAGGCGAACCAGCGAAGACTTCGTTCGACGGCATTTTCTGATTGTTTTGTCCCGCCGTTCTGCAGGGCCGTGTCGGAACGACTGCGAATATCGCGCAGACGATAGGTTGCTGGTGGACCATCTCTGCGTCTGGTCTGCTGCAGGCTGAGCAATGTTTGTTCTGCGGCTGAGATCAGGGCATCGGCGAATTCGGGGCTGACAGACCCGATGCGGACGTCTTCGTAATCATTGCTGAGGGGCAGAGGGGTTGCGGCGACTGCATCCGTCGTTCGTGTCGGGCGTGGCAGCGGGGTGGGTTCCGGTCTTGCCTGCGAGGGACGGGGAAGGCGATTCTGAAATGTCATCGCTGCAGCGGGATTCTGTCGGGGAGCGGGCGTTGTTGCGGCAATCCCCTCAAGGAAGGTGTTATTGTCGTCTGGAGCCACGGGACGTGCGATTGAGTCCGTCTGGTCCATCAACTGCGGAATCCGGACACCACTGGACTGGTCGGTGAGTTCGGCAACTGGTGCGCGGTCAGCAGCGGTGACCTGCAGTTCAGTGCGTGGGGCCTGGGCCGATCGATCAGGTTCGCTGAACTCTGTCGGCTCCTGTTCTCTGCCCATCTGCGGGCGGAGTCTGGTGATCCGCTCCGTCAGTACGTCAGCCTGACTGACTTCAAACTGTGTCTGCAGTTCTGCAGCTGGATCTGATGTGGCTACCTGCCGGCTGCCCTCAATACCGGCATCCTGCATCGGAGCGATTTCAGAAACTTCGCGCGGCTCGAACTGGCTGATGTCTTCAGCGACCGCTTTGCCGGATGCAACTGGAGCGGGTGTTCGTTCGGGAGTCATCAACTCGGTCATTTCGGGGGACGGACTGGCCATTCGCTGCAGTTCGGTTTCCGGGCGATTGGGGGCATCCAGCAGCGGTGTGTTTCCGCTTTGCGGCAGATTGACGTCCCGGTCACTTTCGACCAGTGTTTCAATGCGGATTTCCTCGTCTTCCGGTAGTTCCGTGAGTCTTTCGGCAGCCTGTGCCGAAACGGGTTCAAAGACCTCCAGCCCAAGAAAGCAGACACTATGAATGAGCACAGATCCGAGCAGGGCCTTGATGGCTGTATTCCTGTCGCCCCAGCGGGTGATCAGCATCGTCACAAGATGTGCTGCTGAGGCGAGCATCGTCAGAGCCAGGAACAGAGCGACCACGTCATCCGGTGTGAGCGGAGAGCTGTTCTGGAGCTTCTGCAGCAGTTGCATCAGGGCGGTCATGGGGTGCCTGCGCCTTCCGCATTTATGGGTCGGAAAGCGAGTGAAATTCTGCGGATGCCAGTACGATGGCACATGCTCATCACGTCGATGACAGCCTGATAGTCACCCTCTCCGTCACCGCGAATCACAACAGCCTGTTCCTGCCATGCCTGATAAGCATCCTGCAGCAACTGGCTGAGCTCCGTTGGTGTCGTGTCCTGCCCGTTGATACTGAGCGAGCCGCTGCGTCGTACTGCAATGACAAGCGGGTCAGGTTCGCGACTAAGCGTGCGCAGGGGAGCTGCCTCCGGAAGTTTCACATCGAACTGCTGGTCCTCTGCATCTTCCGTAAACCGGGCGCCGACCAGAAAGAAAATGATCAGCAGAAACACCACATCGATCATGGGCGTCAGGTTCAGAGCCGGCTCGTCGATCGTTTCCGTCCTGAGTGGCATGGTGCTTGCCCAGAGTGTTCAGTTTGCCAGGGTTTGTCGGGTTACGTCGTGGCTGGCAGAAGTATCTCTGTGCCGCAAGTCCTGCCTCTGCGACATGATGCCACAGATGCAACGTAATCGACGATACATTATTAAATCGGCTCTGCGTCGTATTCATCGTAAGCGAGAGCGATCCGGTGTGCCACAAAATCACGAGTGGACTCAGGCAATCGCCTGTGTTTCCTGAGAAATCAGATTGCCCAGACTTCCTGTTTTTTCTGTTCTTTGCTGTATCCTGAGGTGCCTCAGCCCGAACGCAGCCTCATTCCTGTTCAGTCGGCAGCATGCGGCCCCGCATTCTGGTCGCTCCGGCACTCAGAAATGTAACGTCGACACCGGCGATCAGCAGTGTGCATCCCTTGCGTGCATGTTCAAGCACCACTTCGGAAGTGACCCCAAAATAGCCGACGGGGAGACTCTTCTGCTGGCAGTTCGCAATAACACGATCGATGGCTTCCAGCACCTGTGGGTCATCAATCTGCCCCATCAGTCCAAAGCTTGCTGACAGGTCATACGGGCCCAGCAGAATGCAGTCGATTCCGGGGACAGCGGTGATTGCATCGATATTGTCCACGGCTTTGCGGTGCTCCGCCTGCACGATGACGACAACTTCTTCGTTGGCAGATGCTGTGTATTCGGCAAATGCTTTTCCGTAGCGTTGTGCACGCCCGATTCCTGCTCCGCGTTCTCCCTCCGGAGCATAACGGGAGAAGCGAACAGTGTCCGCCGCTGCCTCCGGCGTGTTGACCGCCGGAACGATAATGCCCTGAGCACCTACGTCCAGCATGCGTTTGATATCACCTTCATTCAGGATCGGAATGCGAACGATGCAGGCACAACGGTCACCCACGGCCTGAACAATCTGCTGGACTGCCGCAGCATCCATCGCTCCGTGTTCGCAGTCCACAAACAGCCAGTCAAAGCCCGCATCAGCGAGGATTTCGGCAACGGAAGCAGATGGCAGGGTCAGCATAGTGCCCAGCAAAGTTTCCCCGGCATGCAGCCGTTTACGAAATCCCGGTACCATCGTTGATTCTTCCTGTGAATGTGAACGGAATGCAAAGAATTCAGGCAGGCTTTTGTCAGCAGGGATGAGTTGAGATCAGTTGTCGTAAGGGCAGGGTGGGGCAGGGCACGCGAACCGCTCTGCATGGCATTGTTCTGCAGCGAGTGCCCACTCTGGGTCAGAGCCACAGCGGATGTCGGTCTCCATGAGAACAGAAGAGAACAGAAAAGAACGAGATGTGTTCAGAGCAGGCTGAGGTCTTCCCAGACTGCGTCATTAATCATTCGATTGCGTCGCTGATGCTGTCCCTCTCCGCAGAATGCATTCGCCGCCCAGGCGACGACCAGCCCGTGCGGTGGATCGCAAAACCCCATCGAGCACTGTGCGCCACCGTGTCCGAATGCGGCTTCCGTTGCTGCTTTTCCAAACCCATAGGGTACTGTCTCAGCACCATACCTTGCCGAATTACAGATAACGCCGGCAGCGAAGTCCACTTTATGCTGCAGTGTAAGATCAAATTCTCCTGTGCGTCCGGGTGCAGTCAGTTGCTCCACGACTTCCGGCCGCAGTACCTGACGACCATCGGGCAATGCTCCCCCACGCAGCAACAGTTCATAGAAATTCCCCAGCTCACAAACCGGCCCTCGCAGGTTACCGCCGGCAGAGGGCGTGCTCAGCCATGCTCCGGATGAGTAAGCAGATGGGACAAGTTTGCTCTGCTGCCTCTCATAGAGCACCGGCAGCACATTGGCTGGCAATCCGGCACTGGTTTCCTCCGGGATTCCACAATGGGTGCGATTGAGCAGGGCGGGCTGGAGCAGGCGACTTCGGAGCACTTCAGGGAATGGCCGTTTCCCGTTTTCCCCGGAATCAAGCACACGAATCGCCTCTGCCAGCAGAAACCAGCTGCTCTGCGGGTGATAGGCTGCTGTTCCCACCTCCAGTGTGGCTGGCGTATCGATCACCCGTCGAACGCTTTCACTCCACGAAACGTGTGGCCAGCCCGTATCCGTTTCCGGAAACCCGCTCTGGTGCGTAAGAAGTTGATGGAATGACAGTTGGCTCTTGTCTCCGCAGTCTGAAAGCACGTCTCCCAGCAGGGTCGCCTGAGAGAGGTGATGTTCGGCCAGCAGGTTCAGAAGCAGGGCTGCGGTGAGCGGTTTGCCAGCGCTGCGCCAGAGCATGGTCGTGTGAGAGTTGATCGCTGTTCCGGGTGCGGCTTCACCAAATCCCGCATCCAGCAGGGGGACTCCGTGCTGCGAGATGTAAATCTGTATTCCAGTATGCAGGTTGCGACGGATGCCCTCGTCGATCGCATTCTTCAGAGCTGCAAATGTCATGTCGTCGTGGATTTCGGTTGAGTCTGGTGGCCGCGTTCTGCGGCAGAATTCCAGTCAGTTTTCTGCAGCGGAAGGGGCCTTGACGGAAATATCCAGAGTCGCCTGCGCCATTGCCCGTGGATCATCACGTTGCTGCAGACTTGAAACAAGTGCCGTCATGGTTCTGCTGACGCGGAACTGATTCTGACTTCCATCGCTGCCGCGCACAGTGACTGGCTCATCCAGCGACAGCAGTCGATCGTGCAGCATCAGCGTAAGTTTCATCTCCCGATTTGCACTCACGGTAATCACTGATCCTTCAATTGCTGCATCGATGCGATCTCCTGCAAGCAGCTGTTCCGAGTTATTCAACAGCCAGTAAAACCGCTGATGAGTCACATTATCCTGCACCCAGACAATCTTGTCTGGCCATGGATCTCTGCGAAACTCACTCATCCAGGGAACGGCCACAGCATCCTTCAGCTGCATCCAGTGGCCCATTCCGGGGTGAATTGTCACGGAGTGCCGATAGCCTTCCGGGTCTGCTTCCTGCAGCGCTGCAAGTTTCTGCTGCCAGTCCGCCGCACGCTCGTTCCGCTGATACGCGGCGTCGTCTCCGCCCATGTGTATTGTGAAGCCGATATTCCGCAGTCCTTCCGGCCGCGATTCGTTGGGATGTCCAGCCATCATTGCCGCAGCTGCGAGTCGATCTGCCATCCGGGGGGCCAGCTGGTAGACACCGTCCCCGCCAGCGGAGTAGCCCATGATGTAGACGCGGTCCGGATCCACATTCTCCAGAACCGTCAGATTCGTGATCAGGCGTTCGAAGAATGTATCGATGTGCGACTGATGCCAGAGATCCCAGGTGTTGGTGGGTGCGCGTGGCACCAGATAGATTCCTTCCGGCGGCTGATAGAGCCGTTTCTGATTCTCATACTGCTGGTCATTGATACGAGCCGGAGCACCACCGCCCCCGTGCATGGAAATGAACAGTCGGGCGCCTGCGGCATCGGGTTCTCCGAAACGACGATACCAGAACGGCATGCGAAGTTCACCGATTGTGATTTCGCCCGCTTCCTGTTCGCCCCGGCGATCTGATTTCAGAAAATCTGCACGAGCCTTCCAGAGCAGCGTTGCAGCTGTGTCTGCCTGCTGACTGGAAAGAGCAACTCCGGAAAATGGCTCAGAACAGATCTGCTGCAATGCCGTATCGTCAAGGGTATGCTGACTGAGCCATTCGGTCAGCTCAGATACTGGATCTGCTCCCGGTAATACCGGGCTGCAGAACAGGATCAGCAATGCTGTCAGCGGTGCTGTTGAGATTTGAGACCGGATCATTTAACGCTCCACGCTGTATTTCTGCCGTCTTTGACTGGTCCCTGCGGGACATTCAGGATTCGGGTATTGTGTCGATTCCGCAGTCGTTATGGAACCCCCGCGATTTTTAAGCAGTAAGCAGGCATGGAAGTGTGATGCCGGGGGCGATGCGCTCCAGCTGCCCCGGACGGATTCCCAGCCGAAAGGACCTGCGGGATCGACATAAGCCGAACCACTGCAAGGAGGTCTGTCTGATTGGGGAAAAGAGGACCTGCACGTCTCATGCCCCGTTTCCGGACATCCGATTCATCGGAAACCGTGGAGCAGCATTAACTTCTGCCCGGATGCTGGACCGCAGGGTGTGCACTACCTAGGATTCTGACACAGCCCTTGTTGCGCCGGAGCAGGGCTGTGTGGCTGCCGGAACTGCCTGAACTGCATTTTGCATAGCGAAAGACAGCAGATGGCTCAATTCCGCAGATGCGACGCAGAGATGCGTGGCTGAAACAGTGCGACAAGAGTGCGTATGCTCGGTGCTTCAGAATCACGTGCTGTTTGGTACCGGATTGGCTTGTTGCAGATCATGAGCTCTGAACGAACAGATCACGATTCATCAGAAACCTCATCGCCGAACGACGGAAATCCCGGTTCGGTTGTGCGGCCTGATCGCCCTGTGCTTACAGTGGGGGATCGGCAGTATTCCAGCCGGGAAGAACGGCTTCGGGCAATCCAGCAGGCAGTGCAGGCGGGCCAGTACGATTCCGACGAAATCCTCGAAGTTGCCGTGGCCAGAATGCTGCGAAGAGTGGCGTTTGAGGACGAATGAAGGGCTGCTGTTCCAGCGGACTCTTTATTCCCGACTTGTCGAATTCACTGTGAATTCCTGGCATTCTCTGATGTGCCTGCTGTAATTCGCGGGCTGCAGGGTAAGAATAGTGTACGCCAATTCTGCAGCGACGCAGGATATTCCGCCTAGTCCAGAACCTCAGCACTGAAACAGAGTATCGTGAGCAATCGGCCTGGTTCCGAACTGGAAATGCAGGAAGTCACAGTTTCTCCGGTAGAGAAGTTCCGTGAATTCCTTTCCACTCGAAGCAAACGTCTGACGCAGGAACGCGAAACGATTGTGCGTGAGATCTTTGCGGACCATGAGCACTTCGATTCCGATCAGATCGTGTCTCGTCTTACCCAGCCAGGCAGGGATGGCGGACGCGTCAGCAGGGCAACCGTGTATCGCACGCTGCGAGAACTGGAGAATGCCGGGTTGATTCGTCGCGTCGCACGATCGAACGACAGAGAAGTCTACGAGCATGATTACGGATATCCGCAGCACGACCACTTCATCTGCACGAAGTGCAATCAACTGGTGGAATTCAAGAACTCAGAAATCTCTGATGTGCTGGTCAAGGTTGCTGCTGAGCACGGTTTCCGGATGAGCGGACACAGGCTGGAGGTCCACGGTATCTGTACCGACTGCGCTCGGCCCCCGGTTCGCAGGCACCGCAAGCTCGATATGATCTGAAGTTCCATGCTGCGGCCCGCCATGTTGCTGCAGGGCAGGGGCAGGGCACCGTCAAGGCGCAGTATCGGGGCGCACCGTCAAGGCGCAGGATCGGGAGGTGTGGCGTTTCACTGGCTGTATTGTGGCGGTTCTGGTTCTGAGGCAGGGCGGCGACCGCGCATTTGTGGCCACTCATTGCGGAATGCGTCCGCTGATTCTTTCATGCAGCCTGCTGGTGGCCCAATGGACTCAGACGCGCCCCTGTTCCTGCCCCCGGAACGACAACACTGCCTGCCATGTGACGCCGATCAGAGATCTGCAGATTGCTCCCCGTATTCCCCGCCGGCAAGAACTTCTGAGAGCAGCACTGCATAGGCTCGGGAGACATCATTCTGGTTCCAGCGGTCTTCCGGCTTGAGAAACAACTGCCATGATTCTGCTGAATCCATCTCAGCAGACTGCTGGTGATGGTTCCAGACGAGACAGTCACGGGTTCGCAGGGCTGTCCAGTCGTCCCCTTCAATGCGCAGCCGCCGGGGGACTGTTTCGTCTTCCGCCCGCATGACCTGCAGCAGACTGACCGGTGCTGAGTTGAACAGGACGTCTTTCCCATCCGAGGCTGGTGCAGGCTCAGTTCCGGATTGATACAGCAGATCGAAGATCGTAGCGGGCAGATCACTGCTGCCGCAGATTTCCTGAACTGCATCCGTAGAGCGATGGTCTCCGGCAAAAAGCAGTGGTATGTGCATCAGTGATTCATCGGGACCTGTTGTCGATTCCGAAATCGCTCCTCTGCCACGCAGTGCTGTGACAATGATCTCAGTCCGCAGTGATTCACTTCCGGCAGACGCTGACCTGATTATTCGGATCAGTTGCTCAAAGACCTCTGTCTGCAGAAACTGTGCTGCCGGAAGCAGGCAGAAGCAGAGTTGACATGCCTGAGCTTCCGCCGCCCGGGCGATTTCTGTCAGATCTGAAGAAACGACATCATGCTCTGTGATGGCCCCGCGAAGTTCTTCGAGGTCTTTGCCGTTGGCGGCATCGAAATGGATGACAAGTGGGTTGCAGAGAGCAGGCTGCGACCGCAGCAGTTGCAGAACCTCCCGGAGAACATGCGCAGCGTTTCGTGTTTTCTGCAGGTTCTGGATGTAGTACTGCTCAAAAGTCACGCACTGACTCTGGAAATCCTGTGAGATACCATAACCGGCGGAATGACAACCGAGGTCGGCGAATGTCAGTTCGTCGAAAAGCAGTACCCACAGTTTCCGTTGCTGTTGCAATTCGCGGCTCAACTTTGCTGACTCCACTGATGACAATTACGTTGCGTTGAGGAACATCTGACATACTTCTGTGGGATCAGCCCGGTTCCCAACGGGCGACGGCAAGCGGTTCACGGGACGGGTCATTGTTCGTGAAAGCTCGCCGCATGTGTGCAGCGCGGTGAGTTCTGCCGGGGCTGTGTTATGCAGGTTCTGTTCAGAATAACGAGGTGTGGTTCTTCCATGGATCTGGTTGCTCCCCGTCGGGATGCATTCACAGCCCGTCGGGATGCATGCACAGCCCGTCGGGATGCATTCACAGCCCTCCGGGATGCATTCACAGCCCGTCGGATGCTGCTGCGGAGGGCAGGAGTGGTGGTCCGAGGGTGGAGTGAACACTGAGTTGCATCTGCATCGCATTTGTCCGGATTGTTCGTCATTCGGCCTGCCACCCGGCGAGAGTAGCAGGGTTGAGAGATTCCTGCATCTGCAGACAGCCGGTTTTCGGAGAGGGGTATGCTGTAGTCTCGCCGGCGGAGCAGACATCAACTGCTGGGTGCTGTATCAGACATCAGAGCAGGGGGGGGCTGGCGAACTTCGGGGAATGGTGAGCGGCAATCTCTGGCCGGTTTCTGATTTCTGATCTGGAGACCAGCCACGGATTGCGAATCCTGTCCTTGACGCGATCAGTTCTGCTTACGAATCTCCGGTAACAGTGTTACCAGCCCGCGAACGAAACCGATGGTTTCAGATCTGCCTGCCGACCTCACCATATCCCACAGGATGCCTGTCATGCCACTACCTGCAGCGCTGCGAGAGACCGGGATTCACCTGGTTCTGCTATTCTGGATTTCATCAGCAGCGGTCGCGACTGCGGATGACTGGCGACAATGGCGGGGCCCCGATGGTCGCAACGTCACAGCAGCCATGAGTGGCATTCCGTCAGACTTCAGTGCCAGTTCGAATGTCGTCTGGAAAGTGGATGTTCCCGGACGAGGGCACAGTTCTCCACTGGTGGTGGGTGACCTGATTGTCCTGTGTACGGCAGACGAGGGTCGCCAGATTCAGGCTGTGGTGGGGTTTCAACGGTCAACCGGAAAACAACTCTGGATCACGGAAGTGAGCCAGGGAGGGTTTCCTAAGCTGCATCAGAAGAATACGCATGCGTCAGCATCTGCCGCCTCTGACGGAAAGCTGATCTACACCGTCTTCTGTCACCATGGTCAGATTGAA